>JACCTF010000146.1 GCA_013812565.1 Pyrinomonadaceae bacterium
CAACCGACTGGGTGCGCGACACAATGGCGCAGATCATCAACACGCGCTATAACGACAAGAAGTTGACGATCTTTACCACCAACTATCTGGATGTGCGACGTAAGCCGACAGACGAAACTCTGGAAGACCGCATCGGCGTACGCATGCGCAGCCGCCTTTATGAGATGTGCAAAAAGGTGGAGATCGACGGTGAAGATTTCCGAAAACGTTTTGAACGTCGCCCCTTCGACACGCAGCGCATTTAACGACAGTACGTAGTTTAACCAACGAACCTTCCCTATAAATTCGACCGAGCATTCAGTTCGCTTGCCTTCATAAGGTTTAGCCGTCCCGCGTCTGTTAGGCGATTTCGCTCACGCAAGATTCTAAAAATCTTTTCTCCCGAACAGGAAACATTTGAACGTCTGTTGTAATGTCAACATATTGGTGAGCTTGTCGGCACACATCTTGCGACACAAGCGTCTACGATTTGTAAAAAGCGGTAAGTACGAACCGATCTCGTACAAACTACCCCATACTCAATAGGAGAGAGCATCATGTCAAAACAGCAGGATAATCAGGGCGGCTTTCCGCAGAGTCAGTCGGGCGCTCAGGAGCCTTATTCAACCACTGGTGACGGCCATCCGCCACGGCCCGGCGAAGAAGCTTACTCAACAACCGGCGATGGTCATCCGCCGCGAGAAAGTGTGATAGGTGAGAGAAGCACCCAGGAAGGTATGGCCGGACAAGGCACGGGGCAAATGACCGGCTCCGGCACACCGGGCGGCAGAGGCGGCTCGACATCAAGCTAGTTAGTGATCACGATTGGTGAAGCCAAGATTAATCAGAAGGCACTTGCTTACCAAGTGAGTAGAGTTGTTTGAAAGTTCAATCTTTCAAACGATTCAAAAATACAAGAGCGTGCATCAGTTCAAGCATGGATTGATGCGCGCTCTTCTTATATTCTTCGCGGTTGTGAAAGCTATCGACTCAAAGTTAAGCCAATGTGAAGATCCGCAAACCGGCACGCGTATCGACGATTTCACTATCGCATACCGGATCAGGCGCGGAATGAACGCGGATATATTCGCCGTTTGGCACCATGATCTACGCACACCGCTGGTGTGTAAACGTTTGCGCCCCGCAGATGAACATCATGCCAAATGGCGTCGGCTGCTGCGCGCTGAAGGTACAGCGCTGGCGCGTCTATCGCATCCGGGCATCGTGCGTTTAATCCGGCAGCATCATCATGCGCCGCGTCCATACTTGTTGCTTGAACATGTGGGTCAGCAGACTCTGCGCGACATCTTGCTTGATGAAGGAGCTTTGGCAACGGATTACGCAGTGCGCGTTGTGCAGCACACGTGCGCGGCCCTAGCTTATGCTCATGCGCGCGGCTTCCTTCATCGCGATTTGAAGCCATCTAACATCATCCTGCGGGAGGGAAGGCCGGTGCTGTTGGATTTCGGCGTCGTGTGGAAGTGGAAAGCGGCTAGGCGTCCGCCTGACCAATCGGGGACGCCGCAGTATCTTGCGCCGGAACAAATTCGGCGCGAACCGCTCGGCCCATATACGGATGTTTACGGGCTTGGCATACTTTTGTTTGAACTGATAACCGGCACACGACCTTTTCGCGTCGGCGTAGATCGTCATGATCGACGCATGCCGCTCGCCGCGCGCTATCCTCAACTAATCGAAGCTCCGCCTTCTTTACGCGAAGCGGGACGAAGAGCAGGCCAGAAAGTTTCGCTAAGGCTTGAGCGAATCGTGAGGTGTTGCCTTGCGCCCGATCCTGCCGCCAGATTTCAGAGCGTTGAAGAACTGTTTGTTGCGCTTGATCCGTTTACGCGCATCAAAGTATGGCCGCTCAGTGTCAGACGGACGAACAACAACTTCTCTCCTTTTGATTGAACGTAGCTTCGCGTCTCTTCGGTTGGTCGCCTAGCAATCACTGGTAAGTTAAGGCTCATAACTTTATGCCAATCCGCAAACTAACATAAGCGTCATCGCATAAAGCTCCAGCGGATTGATAGCACAGTTAAACATCTTGAAATTAAACAACATTACTGATTCTCAATTGCACAACCTTATTTATCAACAAGCAATTTATCAACAAGCACCTGATGAAATAGCTGGACACATTCCGCCCAGTTCGCTTATCATCTCCGTGCGCTTATGAAAAGCGCTTGCTCCCTGGATGAGCAGTTCACCCAGCCTTACCACCCAGCTTCCTCAAATCACAACTACTGACGCGCATCGCATTCTTGTCCATTGCGGCAAGTCAAAATGCTTTCTGCTGGAGTAGCAGACGCGCCCTATATCTTTCACCGGAGTATAAAAATGTTCAGAATCGATAGAGCTTCGAACGGCGGTCAAGTAAACACCGAAGGTCCAACCACCCAACCACCACAACCCTCCTGGTCACAGAACGCGACACTGCCTGATGCAACCCCAAACCCTGAAACACCTGCCGGTTCTCGAGCTATGACGGAAAGCGAATCGCTGCTCCGCAACATCAAGGAAGGCGTCTTGAGTGGCTTTGTCGGTCACGGCACTGTGCTCTCAGGTGAAGCGACATTTAAGGGAATGTTGCGGGTTGATGGACATCTTTCAGGGCGCATCAGTTCACAGGAAGGCACGCTCATCGTGAGCAACAACGGACAGGTTGACGCTAACGTTGAAGTGGCTGTGGCGCAGGTTTATGGCACCGTCACCGGCGACATCATCGCCAGCAAGCGTATTGAGTTGGGGCGCGCCGCCAGCGTTACCGGCAACATCCAAACGCCTGCCCTGGTCATCGAGCAAGGCGCTATCTTCGAGGGCACTTGCCGTATGCTGCAATTCAAGGAGAGCACAGACAAACAGCACAAAGAGGAGACGTCAAAGTTCAGTTCGTCAAACGTGCCGGCGAAGAACGACCCGGTTGACCTATTGAACATCTCCGCCATTGCAAGTTGAAGAGACCCCGGCGGACAGGAAGAAGAGATGTTACGTAAAGCAGTAAGCAAGAGAGGCGCTCTGTCATGTAGAGCACCTCTCTTATTATTACGACCGCCTGCCGGGTGGCATCCGCTGTGAGATTCTATTAACGCATGTTTCTGTTCACGGGTAGAGATTGTAAAAGTAAGTGTGAGCCGCTTGCCGTGTTTCCCTGCTGCCAAGCTGGGCACTATTAATCATCTCCACCTTGTTTGCGGCCAAAGGCGATCAGCACTTTTATGAACCACACAGTTATAGTCACAGCTATCACCGCGATGGTTGCCGGATAGCTGAGCAGGAGTGTGGCAACCATCTCAGAACTGATAGCAAACAGGACGACGCCGGCAGCGATTGTCGCGATGATAAGTGGTCCTGCTCCGAGAACACCGCCGGGTCTTCTTTTAGTAGAAATCTTTGACATGTAGCCTTCATCCGCCGTCATCCGTCCTGGACGGTCACACGCAATCTTCCACCCTACAAGCATGTGACCAGCGAAGTCTCCTCTACCTTCATCAGGCTCCTTTCGCCTTACGAAGTATCAGGAGTTGCACCTCGTTCATTGAGGCGAACACGGAGCGCTGGCGATTTACCTGCGCCGCCTCAATGATTCGCTCTGCTTCGCGCTGGTTACGCTGCCGAGCAACTTCTTCGTCCTTACCTTCAAGCTTTTTTACGTACATAGCTTTATTTCTCCTTAACAAAAAGAGTTACTTGTACTTGCTCACCTGCTCCGGCGAGCTGGTCTTTGGGGAAGAAAGGGTTAATTGTTCGCCGGTTTCAAAAAGCGAACAGACTTTTGGTTACTCAAGCGCCCTGTTTTGCAGGGTATGCCGGTCTAAAAACCGTTTGAGGTGGCACAAAAAGTTAAGGGAGCCAAATGGCTCCCTTAACTTTTCATCCTTTAATATATTTCGCAATAACCTGGCGCGAAATTGTCACCCTCAGCAGAGTGTGCTCTCTATTTACCGGTCAATACGCCCGACAGGATTCGAACCTGTGACCTCATGCTTCGGAGGCATGCGCTCTATCCAGACTGAGCTACGGGCGCATGGCGGCGAGTTTAACATGCACTTTATTGGAATCGCCAGCAGCAGAGAACACTCATCTGCAGAACATAGCAAGAGGCAAGCCAGCGTTCATACTGACTTGCCTCTTGTTTATTCCACAAAGATTTATCTAGGCGCTTCTCGCTTGAGACATCGCTTTCTGGAACAACGTTGGCGTGCTCTGCTCAATCTTCTGCGCTGTCTGCTCTTCCTGCTGCAAGTTCTGCTGAAGCAGTTGCGCAATCTGATTCTGGCCCATTTGCTGTGCACCAGTGATCAAGCTTCTATAAGAAGCTATTTCATAATGTTCAACCTTTGAGGAACCACCAGCAATGGCGATATCAACCAAGACAGGATTCTTTGAGACTTCCTTCATAGTTTTTTGATTCTCACTAACAATGCCGGAGGCACCCTGGCACTTGACTCGCTCTGCCTTCTGACCAAGAAGGTCGAAGACATCCTCTAAAGTGCTGATCTGCTGTTCGGTTTCAGTGATGTGCTGCTGAAGCAGCATCTTCACCGTATCAGAGTTCGCCTGCGGTAATGCTTCTTGCATCATTTCAAGAAACTGATGCTCAGCATCATAAATATCGCCAAGCCCGTGCACCATCTTCTCTTCTAACGTATTGATAGCCATGATTTCCCCTTCTTTGTGGTTACCCTTTTAGTTGTGCTGTTCATTGTTCTCGCAAGATCGAGCGACAACAGCGACGCACCAATTTGCCGCTAGGACATGGAACAAGAATAAGGAGTTAATGTCCCAAATTTATCCCAAATATCTCGTAAGAGCTAAGCGATCTTTGATCCTAAATAAGAGCCTGCTGAGCCGGTTGATCAAACGCAGTCGTCAATAAACAGCGCTCAAGTCAAAGCGCGATTTGTTAAAAGCTCATACAAGAGTTTTGGGTTGTAAGTTCGCGTTCAGGACACGACCTATTAGGCGAACCCAAACGATTTCGCATATCATCGAAGCCTGGTCGCGGCCCTGTAAAATTCAGTTACTCACGGAGGATTCATGCAAAGATTCTTGATCAGCTTTGTGCTGATCGGCGCGCTGGCGCTCCAAATTGCGCCGGCAACTTACGCGCAACGTAGAGACGGCAAGTCCGCCGTCACTGCAACTGCTTCTGCTTCTTCAGCACGTAATACTGCTGAGCATATCACTGCGGCACAGTTAAAAGCTTACCTGGAGTTCATCGCTTCAGATGATTTGGAGGGACGCGACACTCCTTCACGCGGTCTCGACATCGCAGCAAAATATATCGCCTCTAACCTCGCGCGCTGGGGACTCAAACCGGCAGGTGACGCGGGAACCTTTTTCCAGCGTTACACCTTACGTCGCAACAACATCAATCCGTCGGAGACGCATGCCCAAGTGGGTGAACAGCGATTCACCTTCGGCAACGATTTCCTCGCCCGCGCGAGGAGTACGGAGACTGCCGCAGGCTCGCTTGTTTATGTCGGCCACGGCTGGGTGATCAAATCAAAAAACATCAATGCTTATGAAGGCATCGATGTGCGTGACAAAATTATGATTGTCTCCGGCGAAGGCTTGCCGAAGGGCGTGACCCAAGCCGACCTCGGCGGCGAGATGGGTGAGGATTGGAGTGCGCAGGATTATGCGGTGAAGAATGGTGCGAAAGGAATCATTCAGATTCCGGGCTACCAAAGCATCGCCCTATGGGATCGCCTACGCCGGAACGCTGTGGAGCGTGGCACCCTCGTAGTTGAAAAGTTTCAAGCACGTGAGAGTGCGTCAATAACCGTTATCACCCCGTCGCTCGGAATGCTCACAACGCTGTTTCGCGGAGAGAAACAGGGAGGCGCAGAACTCTTTCGCCGTAGCGTTGCTGAAGACCCGGGTCCGGCTTTTGATCTTGATCCTAAGAAGCGTATGAGCTTCGCCATTAGCGTAACGCCCAAACAGGCCGGCACGCAGAACGTTGTCGCGGTGCTTGAAGGCAGCGATCCCGTACTCAAAAATGAGTATGTCGCCATCGGCGCTCACTATGATCACGTCGGAGTAGGTTCGGCAGTGAGCGGCGACGCGATCTATAACGGCGCGGACGATGACGGTTCAGGGACAGTGGCAACGCTCGCGATGGCTGAAGCTTTTGCGCGCGGGCCGCGTCCGAAACGTTCGCTTCTCTTTGTGTGGCACAGCGGCGAGGAGAAGGGGCTGTGGGGTTCGCGCTATTTTGTGGAGCACCCGACCGTGCCGCTGAGCGGGATCATCACGCAACTTAACATCGACATGATCGGAAGGAGCCGCCAAGCAGGCGATACCAAGGCGGCGAATAAAGAGCTGACAGGCCCGAACGAGATTTATGTGATCGGCTCGAAGATGATGAGCACCGAATTGGGCCAGTTGAGCGAAGCGGTCAACAAGTCGTATCTCAATCTTGCGTTCAACTATGCCTACGATGATCCAAAGGATCCGAACCGCTTCTTCTTCCGCAGCGACCACTTCAACTATGCGCAGAAAGGCATTCCCATTATTTTCTATTTCGACGGCGTGCATGAAGATTATCATCGGCCATCGGATTCGGTTGACAAGATAGATTATCAGAAGATGGAGCGCGTCGCGCGCACAATCTTCATGACTGCGTGGCAACTAGCAAACACCGCGACCCGCCCGCCTGTGGACAAACAACTCCCGGCGGAATTGACGAGGCGATAAACTGATCTATACGGTTGGAGATATGCGATGACAACAAAACTTTATGCGACGTTTACGTTCTTTGCCATGCTTGCAATAACTTATCCGGCAGTATCAGCGCAGGAGAAGCACGGCGCACACCACGAGCAAGCGAAGCATCACTTCGCGGCGAAAGAGTTCGATGCTTTTCACGATGTGCTGCATCCGTTACAGCATGAAGCGCTACCGAATAACGACTTCCGCACGATCCGCGCGAAAGCCACTGAACTTGCGTCCGCGGGCGAAGCGATCACCAAGCTTCCGCTGCCGAAAGGAGCGAAAGCAGGTAATGCCATCAAGCCGCAGATGAAGCGATTCAGCACCGCTCTAGCGAAGTTCAAGAGGGATGCAGCCGCGGGGACTGACGCGCAGTTGAAAGAATCCTACGTTGCAGTTCATGACACCTTTGAAACACTAGCGGGGGAGTGGCCGCGCAAATAACAACGCAGTAGTCAGTCAGCCTGGAATTGCCGGGTTCAAAGTACCACCTTCAAGCGGGCTGTCGGAGATACGTAGCACAACGCATTAAATGTTCGGGACATCTAACTTGACGCTTTGCGAGGGCCGACCGTATCATGCCCTGTTTTCAACAAAGCTTTAACGGCGTTTACTACGAGGGGATATAAAACATGAAGCAAGGAATTCACCCGGAATACAATGAGATTACCGTGCACTGCGCCTGCGGCGATCAGTTCAAAACACGCTCAACGCGTAAAAGCGATTTGAACGTAGAGATATGTTCAGTGTGCCACCCGTTCTTTACAGGCAAGCAGAAGCTTATTGACACTGCCGGGCGCGTGGATCGTTTCAACAGGCGTTACGCCAAAAAGACAGAAGCGGCGCCAGACAAAGCTGCGGTATAGACAGTAAGTTGGATAAACCATCGGCGAAACTGCTTTGATCAACCTGCCACAGTATTAGCAACTCACAATTTGCCGCCGACGCTTCGATTGGCGGTTGCCTTCTGCTCCTCAAGATGTAGAAGCGCGACCGCTTACCTCGAACGTCGGCGTTGTTCTTTTCAAGCATCCGTCGTAAAAATCAAACAAGGCTGGGACAAACACAAAAGATTTCGCGACGGGTTAGAGCCATATAACACTTCCAATAATTCTTGGTTCAACTTCTTAAAAATCCATGTTAGAGAAATTAGACCAAATCGAAGCGCATTACGAAGAACTCACCAGGCAGCTCTCTGCACCCGAACTTTTATCGGATCAAACAGCTTATACGAAAGCGACCAAGCAGCATCGCGGTCTCGGTGAGATTGTCGCCAAGTACCGCGAATTGAAGACGATTCAAGATGAACTGGCGGGCGCACGCGAGCTTTATGAAGGCAGCGATGATGAGGAGATGCGCGAGATGGCGCGTCTCGAAGTCGAATCTTTGCAACAACGCCTAGCAGCTTGCGAAGCTGATCTTCAGTTGGTGCTGTTGCCGCGCGACCCGAACGATGAGAAGAACGTCATCTTGGAGATTCGCGCCGGAACAGGGGGCGATGAAGCGACGTTGTTTGCTGCCGAGATGATACGCATGTACGGTCGCTATGCGGAGC
>JACCTF010000153.1 GCA_013812565.1 Pyrinomonadaceae bacterium
GTTCTAGCAAGTTGCCTTCCGGCCCAATGGTCGTCTCCATCGACATAACCAGTTCTTCACGGATCGCGTCCACGGGCGGATTGGTAACTTGCGCGAAAAGCTGCTTGAAGTAGTTGTAGAGCAACTGTGGCCGATGCGACAGAACGGCCAGCGGCGTGTCAGTGCCCATCGAGCCGACGGCCTCATTGCCGCCCGCGGCCATCGGACTCATCAGTTGTTTTAAATCTTCGACGGTGTACCCGAAGGCGTGCTGAAGCTGCAACAAGGTCGCATTCGTAGCCGCTGCACCTCTGTGTACGACGGATGGAGCACCCAATGCCTGAGAGGGAATGTTCTCAAGCGGAACTAAATTCTCTTCAAGCCACCCTGCGTAATCTTGTTCGGAAGCGATCTGCTGCTTTAGTTCCGTATCAGAGACGATGCGGCGCTCTTCAGTATCGACGAGGAACATACGCCCCGGCTGAAGGCGGCCTTTGAGAACCACGTCGCCCGGCGGGATGTCGAGCACACCCACCTCAGAAGCCATGATCACCAGGTCATCCTTCGTGACGTAGTAGCGAGAGGGTCGCAGGCCGTTGCGATCCAGCACTGCGCCGATCCGCGTGCCGTCGGTGAAGGCGATGGACGCCGGGCCGTCCCACGGTTCCATCAAACAAGCATGATATTCATAGAAGGCTTTCTTCTCCCTGCTCATTGATTCATGCTTGCTCCACGGTTCGGGGATCATCATCATCACGGCGTGCGGAAGCTTCCGCCCGGCGAGCGTCAACAGTTCCAGCACGTTGTCGAGTTGTGACGAGTCGCTGCCGCGAGTGTCGATCACGGGCAGAACCTTCTCCATATCTTCCCCGAACAACTCAGAGGCAAACATCTTTTCGCGGGCGCGCATCCAGTTGACGTTGCCGCGCAGCGTGTTGATCTCACCGTTGTGCGCGAGATAGCGGTTCGGGTGAGCGCGCAACCAACTCGGAAACGTGTTGGTGCTGAATCTGGAGTGAAGCATCGCCAAGGCCGTTTCAACCAGCGGATTGGCGAGATCAGGGTAGAAGCTGAGAAGTTGATTCGGGTTGAGCATCCCCTTGTAGACGATTGTCTTCTGCGACAAGCTGGGGATGTAAAACATGTCACGGGAGGGAACGGCGGACTGCTTTATCCGCTTCTCAATCTGCTTGCGGATCACATAGAGTTTACGCTCAAATGCCAGATCATCAGCAGTGTTGTGGCAACGGTTGATGAAAATCTGCTTGATGACGGGCTGCGCAGCTTTTGCCGTCGGACCAAGCAGCGTACTATCGGTCGGCACGTCTCGCCATCCAAGCACGCAGTGGCCCTCTTGCCTCACTACCTCTTCAAACGAACGGACGCACTCGTTTTGATCAGAGACGTCGATTGGCAGAAAAACCATTCCGACGCCGTACTGTTTGTCGGCGGGCAATTCGATCTTCAGCTTCTCGCATTCGCTCGCGAGGAAGCGATGCGGAATTTGTATCAGGAGGCCTGCGCCATCGCCGCTGTTCTTGTCACAGCCCGATGCGCCCCGATGATCCATGTGGACAAGAGCCTGCACAGCCATCTCAACGATGCGGTGGGATTTGCGGCCCTGAATGTCCACGATGAAACCGACGCCGCAGGCGTCATGCTCAAATTGCGGATCGTATAACCCTTGTTTGGGGGGATTATTCATCAATCTTATCGCTCCACTTGCCTCTCCGGCTAGACACCTCAGAGTTCTCTACACGAAAGGCCATCAAACCGATTTGTTGATGGCCTTTCGTCGTATGCATTTCGATTTTAGCGACAGGCCATCATGTGCTACGCGCTCTAATTACTAAAGGGGTAGCGGTGTTGGTGGTAGTTACACGAACCAGTGAACTTGCCCCCAATATCTGCACGTCCACTGAGACCATACGAGTTGACATAATCGAATAGACTGCTGAATTCACAATTAATGACCTGCTTATCCGACAATGCTTGCCCATACGATTGAAGGGCCAGGCACAAATGCCCAAGAATCCTGTAGAACGCACTCTACAGGATTCTTGAGTGTTTGTATAATTTATTATTTTAAGGTTCGTATAAATCAAGCGCTGTACCCAGAAACCCGCCGCGTGTAGGTCATAGATCGACTACACCCGGCAGGCTGCGCTGACTTTTGCAGCGCGGACTTAAACGTCGAAGTACATGCTGAACTCCAGCGGGTGCGGCCGCATCCGCAATGGCGCGATCTCCTTCTCCCGCTTGTACCTGATCCATCGCTCGATCAACTGTGGCGTAAATACATCCCCCTTGAGCAAAAACTCGTGATCCGCTTCGAGCGCCGCCAGCGCTTCATCAAGCGAGCCTGGTAAGCTGGGCACTTCGCTTAGTTCCTCCGGCGAAAGATCGTAGATGTCCTTGTCGAGCGGCTGACCCGGATCGATCCGCCCCTGGATGCCGTCGAGTCCCGCCATCAACATCGCTGAAAACGCTAGGTATGGGTTGCAACTCGGGTCCGGCGGCCGGAACTCTACACGCTTCTGCTTCGGGTTCTGCGAAAACATCGGTATCCGCACCGCGGCTGAACGGTTCCTGGCTGAGTAAGCTAAGTTCACCGGCGCTTCGAAGCCGGGCACTAACCGCTTGTAGCTGTTCGTGGTGGGTGCGGCAAAGGCGACGATGGCCGCCGCGTGCTTGAGCAACCCGCCGATGTAGAAGCGTGCCATCTCTGATAGTCCGGCGTAGCCGTCGCCTGCAAACAGCGGTTTCTCACCTTTCCACAAGGATTGATGGCAGTGCATGCCACTGCCATTATCGCCATACAGTGGCTTTGGCATGAAGGTCGCGCCTTTACCTTGACGCTTCGCGACGTTACGCACGATGTATTTGAAGATTTGGAGGTTGTCAGCCGAATGAACAAGAGTTGAGAAGCGGAAGTCGATCTCGCACTGCCCGGCGGTAGCAACTTCGTGGTGGTGACATTCAACTTGGATACCAGCCTTCTTTAGTTCACCCGATGTCTCCGAGCGAAAGTCTTGCAGCGTATCGAGCGGCGGGAGCGGCACGTAGCCTTCTTTATTACGAATGTGATAGCCGAGGTTCGCATTGCCATTTTGACCATTGGTGTTCCAACTCGCTTCCGGGCTATCGACTGAATACCCGGAACTGTGCGGGTCATTATGAAAACGGACATCGTTAAAAACAAAGAACTCGGCTTCCGGGCCGAAGTAGACGGTGTCAGCCGCCCCGGAAGATCGAACATAATTCTCGGCGCGCCGTCCGACCGCGCGCGGGTCCAACCAGTAGCCTTGTTTGGTCAGCGGATCGACGACATCGGCGAACATACAGAGCGTCTTATCAGCCATAAAGGCATCGATCCAGTAGCGCGACGGATCAGGAACCAAAAGCATGTCGGATTCGTTGATCGCCGCCCAGCCGCGCAGACTGGAAGCGTCGAATCCAAAGCCGTCCTCGAAAGAACCTTCCGACAGTTGATCAATGGGAAAGGTCAGATGGTGCAAGGCTCCGACCAAATCCGTGAAACGAATGTTGACGTATGCCGCTCCTTCATCGGCGGCAAACTTCAGCACATCTTTGCTGCTCATTAACAAACTCCTTTTTCAGGGCAAGAATGAATAAAGATTTTGACGTTGAGAGTTCACGCTTCGGCGTGTTTACCTTGAACAGTCACAGTCCTCATGGCCGGACTCTAAACTCGCTTAGAAGGTGATTCCGTAATATACAAAGAGGGCGTTGTTTTTGCGCCCCTGATTACCGATGCTGTAGCCCGCCCAAAGATAGCTGTTCTTTGGCAGGGCAAAACTGAGACCGGGCGTGACGTAGCCAAAACGGTTCTTGCCGCTAAACCAATCGGTGACAAAGCTCACCTTTGAATGCAGCGGTTGTTCATAACCCGCAGTAATCCCACCACGAGTACCGTTTCCTTCTGTCCGGCCAACCAACCCGTAAACTCCGCCGTGGAGGCGCGGGCCGTAAGTTGATTTCACCTTTTTGCTGACGACCGTATAGAGCAAGCCGAAGTTATCGGTCGTGCCGGTCGAGGTAAGCGCCTGTTTGTCTTTGACCGGCACGTAAAGAATGCCTCCGGCCGCCACCGCTACGCCTTGCTCCTCGTTGTTATAGAACTGCCATTTGATATTCGGTTGAATCTCGATTGGTTCCGCCGGGCCGAAGTCAGAGGCGGCGACGTTAACTCCCACCTCGACGCCTTTACCTAAACCAACGACTGCCCGGGGCACGTAAGTTTGAAAGCCGCCATCTTGGGCGCGTTCAAGGTGCGAAACGAAATCAAACTCGAAATAGACTTTCTTTTCCGGAACAACATCAGTCGAGGGGATATTAAAGAGCGTCGATTGAGCGTTTGCCCAATCATCACCGTTTAACGAGATAAACGTCATCAGAAAACAGAGCACACCGAGGATTGATCTTGCTTTGTGCATATTGTATTTTCATCTCCGTGGTCGCTCGTAAGCGACCTCAAGGGCCTACCTGTTCTCTCGTCGCTCAAAATCGGAAGAACAGGTGGGCTGTAATTTTGTTGCCGAGTCGTGACCTTAGAAGCGTTGGAGTAGCCACGACCTACTAGAACGCGGACTGTGAGAGGTTTACGATCTGTGACAATAATGTTCGTGTGATAGGTTCGAAGTACAAAAATGTAGTCAACTTTAGTTCGCTACATTTGTTACTACAGCGATCCCGCTCGGGTCGGGAATCTCGGCGTCTACCTCAAGAGTGATTCGCAGAACGCTTCGTCTTGCACAAGTTTGGGCGATGTGCCTCACCTTCGAACAAACGTGCCTGCCGAAAAGATGTGCACTATTTATGTGAGCGTGCTGCGTAACACGCCCACGATAAGTAGCTAACGCCGGGGCAAGCAGGCGCAGATGTTACGTGTCATATCACCAACTTAATTGGCACCAGAGAGTTATCTGTTTGCCGCGGCTACTTTTGAGGCCCGGTCGGTGCCGCCCGCGACCACTGCGGCCGTTGTGCTGGGCTGTGACTGCATCTCTGCGGAGGACAAGTCAAAACCTAAGTTATATCCTTCCTCGCCGTGCTGACTGAGGTCGAGCCCTTGCATCTCGTCTTCGGTATCTAACCGCACGCCGAAAACCATATCGACAATCTTGAGAATGAGGTACGAACCGGCAACGGCAAGTGCAACGGCCATCCCGATGGCGATCAATTGATTAAGGATCTGCGCAGGGTTGCCGTCCACTAGACCGACGGGTAGCGGGTTGCCGGCTCCGTCCTTGAAGATTGGATTGACGGCGTTTGTGGCGAACACGCCGGTCATAATGGCTCCGACCGTCCCGGCCGTTCCATGAACGCCGAACACGTCGAGTGAATCGTCGTATCCGAGTCTTCGCTTCACCTCGGCGCACATCAAGAAGCTGCAAACCCCGCCGACAAAGCCGATGATCAAGCTTGCCATCGGTGTCACAAACCCAGATGCCGGTGTGATCGCGACCAGACCGACAACCGCGCCGGAGATCGCGCCGAGCACCGTCGGCTTACCTTGTCGCAGCCACTCCGCAACCATCCAGCCGAGTGTGCCGGTGGCTGCGGCGAAGTGCGTCGCGACGAATGCGCTGGTCGCAAGCGAACTCGCCGCAACCGCGCTCCCGGCATTGAAGCCGAACCAACCGACCCACAGCATACATGCGCCGATAAAGCTTAATACCAAACTGTGCGGAGGGATCTGCATCTTTGGATAGCCGAGGCGGCGACCGAGGTATAGTGCACAAACAAGGGCAGAGAATCCTGACGAGATGTGAACTACGGTGCCGCCCGCAAAGTCGAGCGCCGGAACTGTTCCGCCGAGCACGGCGTTAAAAAAGCCGCCCTTACCCCATACCATGTGAGCCAACGGAAAGTAGATCAGGGTTGACCATAGGACTGTAAAAGCCAGCATTGCGCTGAACTTCATCCGCTCGGCGAAGGCGCCCGTAATCAGTGCCGGGGTGATGATGGCAAACATTAATTGAAACATCATGAATGTCTGATGCGGAATTGTAGCCGCGTAATCCGCGTTGGGCGTGCCATCGACGCCGCGCAGAATCACATAACTCAAACTGCCGAAGAAGGGCGTCCCTTCGGCAAAGGCAATGCTGTAACCATAGAGCGCCCACAGAACTGTGACCACGGCCATCATGGCAAAGCTCTGCATCATCGTGCCGAGTACGTTCTTCTTTCGCACCAGCCCGCCGTAGAAGAGCGCCAGTCCAGGCCCCGTCATCATCAGCACAAGGGCAGTGCTGATGAGCATCCACGAGTTATCGCCTGCCGACTGGGCAGCGCTTACCGCCGTCTCGACGGCCGCTAACCGCTCCTCCGCGGTTTTACCGGGCGCCTGAGCCAGAGCCGTAAGCGAGAGAACCGGTAACCAGGACAGCGTAAACACAGGGAACAACCTCTTCCAGAGAGGACTCATAATCAATGTCTCCTTAAATTGGGTTTTAGATTTTGTCAGGGTTCATCCGTAAGGAACCTTCTTCAACATTGCAGGTACCAGCGGTACCAGGCATGAATCTGTATTAGTTAGAGCGATCCGGGCACGCTAACATCTCTGCCAAAATCGCTATGCCTATCTTTTAATGTCGACTCCTCGCCTTCTTCTCGCTTTCATGACTGAGAGTCGTTTACAAGCGCGCTGAAGTGAATCGGCGAGCAGTGACGTTATTCAAAAACAAGACATAACAATCTCTGTGCCAAGATCATGCTAACTGCTTTGACCAACCAAGAGATCAAACGAAAAGTGTCATGATTATTGGGTAGAACTGTTTTAACTCAAGCGAGCGCGCCGTGAAGCGACTCTCGTAAACAACCACACTGAAGAAACGGTTTTGTAAGAGGCACAACTTTTAGCTACAAAATTGTAACGAGAAGCGATTTACTTCAGGGGTAGATTCCATTGAGAGAGAAGTTTGGAGTACCGCCTTCAGGCGTGTTTTCTCCACGCCCTAAACCCGTTTGCGGCGATTACACTTGTGGCTGTCCCTTAACACCATTCAGTAAATTTGCGATGAGCATCTGACATGATTTCCTCCATAAGATATACTCACGGTTAATCTAACGGTTTGATTGATGTTACGCAGTCCGAACATGAACGACGCGCACAAACCAGTGATCAATAACAGACGGGCTGAATCGAAACATAGAAGGTTGGCGCCACCGCCCATACAAATGTTCCATTGTTGTATCCTTCAATTTGTCGGATGCAAGTAAGGAGAGGTTTTCGCTCACTTCGATGGGATGCGGAGAAGGAGGAGATCATCGGCGACCGCGAAGCCAATCAGTTGCTGATGAAGCCGTACCGAAAACCGTGGAAGCTCTTGTAAGAAGGGAAGAAGGCGGAAGGATGAGTAGGAAGACAGGAGTCAGAAAACAGAATTCAGAAAACAGAAGTCAGGAGACAGGAGTCAGAAGACAGAATTCAGAATAGTACGCGGCAACCGCTTTTATTCTGACTCCTGTCTCCTGTTTTAACTACTTGGTAATTTGAGAGAGGTAGAAGATGGCGAAAGAGGAAATGTACGATGCGATTGTGGTCGGCTCGGGCGCGACCGGCGGGTGGGCCGCAAAGGAACTGACCGAAAAGGGTTTGCGCGTGGCGGTGCTGGAAGCCGGG
>JACCTF010000159.1 GCA_013812565.1 Pyrinomonadaceae bacterium
CACACGTCGCACAGCACGTAGACATCCGGCAGAAAGTTCATTTCGATGCGCTTCATCCCGTCGCCTTCGCAGGCTTCGCAGCGTCCGCCTTTAACGTTGAAGGAAAAGCGTCCCGGCTTGTAGCCGCGCTCGCGCGATTCGGGAAGCATTGCATAGAGTTCGCGAAGCGCCGTAAACAGCCCGGTATACGTCGCTGGATTCGAGCGCGGCGTGCGGCCGATTGGTGATTGATCTATCTCGATCACTTTATCTATGTGCTCAAGACCCTCGACCGCGGTGTGCGCTCCCGGTTCTTCAAGCGAGCGATAAAGGTGACGCGCCAGCGCTCGGTAAAGGATGTCATCAATGAGCGTGGATTTCCCGGAGCCGGATACGCCAGTTATAACGGTGAGCAGACCGAGAGGAAATTGAACATCAACGTTTTTCAAATTGTTCGCCCGCGCGCCGCGGACAACGATCTTTAGACCGTTCGGTGGACGACGCACTTCAGGCACAGGAATTTCACGTGCCCCGCAAATGTACAGACCGGTCACTGACTGCTCGTTACAGGCGACTTCAGCCGGTGTGCCCGCCGCGACCAGTTCGCCGCCGTGCGCGCCCGCGCCCGGTCCTAAGTCAACGACGTAATCAGCGCGGCGGATAGTTTCATCGTCGTGCTCGACGACCAGCACCGTGTTACCCAGGTCACGCAGCGCACAAAGAGTTTCAATAAGGCGCTGGTTGTCGCGCGAATGAAGCCCGATGGATGGTTCGTCCAAAACGTAGAGGACGCCGCGCAGTTGTGAGCCGATCTGCGTGGCGAGGCGTATGCGTTGACCTTCGCCGCCGGAGAGAGTCGCCGAGCCACGATCCAGCGTGATGTAACCGAGGCCGACGGTTTCAAGAAAGCGCAGGCGGTTACGTATCTCGCGTAGGACGAGGCCGGCGATCTGTTCCTCGCGCTCGTTAAGCTGGATGCGATCAAATGCTCCGACGGTTTCTTCAATCGTCATTGCCGTGTAGTCGGCGATGCCTAGTCCGCCGACCCGCACGGCGAGCGACTCGGGTTGCAAACGGCGTCCACCACATTCGGGGCATGTGACCGGCGATACCAACTCTTCAAGCGCGGCGCTAACTTTCTCTGAAGTCGCTTCCTTCAACCGTTCGCTGAGCCACCGCGCCGCACCGCGCCAATCGCTTTGATACGTGTATTGACCTTGACGAAAAAGGATTTGACCGTCGAGTCCGTAGAAGAAAGCATCGCGCACCCCCTTGGGGAGGTCGCCGAACGGGGTGTGCGCGTCAACATCAAAATGTTTGATACAAGCGAGCAGCGCGCTACGCAGGTAAGCCGAGGCTTGGCGATCCGTGGTGCCGAGAAACGTTTGTTTGTCGGCAGGCTCCGAGAGGTTGGAAATAATCTTTGCCGGATCAACTTCAAGCACCGTGCCGAGACCGTGGCAGCGTTTGCACGCGCCATACATGGAGTTGAACGAAAACGAGCGCGGCTCGAGCGGTGGCACGTTGATGCCACAATTAACGCAGGCCATGCGCTCCGAGTACATCTTCTCTTCGCCGTCAACAACTGAAACGATCACCGCGCCGCCCGTTAGTTTAAGCGCAGTGCGTACAGATTCAGTCAATCGCTCACCGATGCCGGATTTGATCAGCAAGCGGTCAACCACGGCTTCGATGGTGTGATTGCGTCTTTTGTTAAGTTTGATCTCTTCATCTAGGGAGACGAGTGCATCATCAATGCGGGCGCGCAGGAATCCGTCTTTAACCAGCTTCTCAAGCTCTTTGCGAAACTCACCTTTGCGCCCACGCACAATGGGCGCGAGAATCATCACGCGCTCTCCCTCAGGCAGCCCGAGCACATTCTGCACGATCTGCTCGACGCTCTGGCGTGTGATCGGTGCGCCGCAATTGTGGCAGTGGGGTTGACCGATGGAGGAGAACAGGAGGCGTAGGTAATCGTAAACTTCCGTCACCGTGCCAACTGTTGAGCGCGGACTACGTGACACGGTCTTTTGTTCGATGGAGATGGCAGGTGAGAGACCCTCGACGGAATCAACGTCGGGTCTTTCCAACTGGTCTAGAAACTGGCGGGCGTAAGCTGAAAGCGATTCGACGTAGCGACGTTGCCCTTCGGCGTAGATGGTATCAAAGGCGAGCGAAGATTTACCGGAGCCGGAAAGCCCCGTGATGACTGTGAGGCGGTCGCGCGGTATTTCAACATTGATGTTTTTAAGATTATGCTGGCGCGCGCCGCGCACCGTGATTCGATCAATAGCCATCTAAAAGGTAACTCACCCGCACAGTTGAGAATTCGACCCGACGCAGAAACAGTGATTGTAGACGAGCCACTAGCGCGTGAGCAAGGTAGCCGTCGTGCTCCGCCGTACCTTAACCTTTACGGCTCTTTCGTGCGCTTCACATTGATACTTTTTAAGACTACACTGCGGTTGTTTCAAGCTTCTGTCAACAAGATAACTAGAAAGCTAAAAGTAAAAGGGCAGAATGAAAAAGGCTCTAATGAAAGCAAAATCAAAGAGGCAGAAGATGTCAGAACCCAACGCTTATTTTTGCCTTTTACCTTTTTACTTTTGCCTCACCGCTTATGTTGATTCCCCTGTACCGTGCCGACCTAGGTAAAAAGATTGTAGGCGCGTGAACCTTCCAAACTCACTAACGTTATCGCGCATCTTCGTTGTGCCGCTGCTTGTCGTGGTACTGCTTACGCCGTTCTCAGAAGATTGGCTTGGTATGCCGCGCCACATCCTCGGCGTCATGATCTTTCTCGCTGCTGCGTTCACCGATTACCTCGACGGCCGCATCGCGCGCAGTCGCCAGCAAGTCTCGCGTCTCGGCAAGTTGCTCGATCCGATCGCCGACAAGTTGCTTATCTCGGCCGCTCTGATCTCGCTGGTTGAAAACAGACTCGCCCCGGCATGGGCCGTCGTGATTATCATCGGGCGTGAGTTCGCTGTTTCGGGGTTGCGCTCAATCGCGGCGGCAGATGGTGTGATAATCGCCGCTTCGCGCATGGGAAAGTTCAAGATGTTGACGCAGGTGATCGCAGTCGCATTGCTGATTCTGTCAATTGCAAAGGGCAGGCCGCCAGTGACCAACTTCGGGCGTGCTTTGCCAACCCTGCGGTTCTGGTCTTTGCCGGAACTGCGCGCAGCATGGCGTCATTTAGTTGGCGAAGGTGCGACGGTTATCACCGACTGGCAAGTGCTGCTCTATACGGCGGGACGCGCCATGTTGTGGGTCGTTGTCGTATCGGCCTGCTTCTCGATGTACCAATACTTCCGCGACTTCTATCAAGCCGTCTCCGAGCGTACCCAGTCGGAGCGCGCGGCGGAACTCGCTACCGCATCCGCGCGAAGCTTAAACCGCCCTCTACCCGAAAGCGACAAAGTGCTGGAAACATAAGCGCGGGCCGCGCAGCCGTCAAGCGCATTTCCTCATTTCAGTTAGGCGCTTCAACTCAAATGATCACTGAAGTTCGACTAAATCGCCGGTGTGAACC
>JACCTF010000196.1 GCA_013812565.1 Pyrinomonadaceae bacterium
ATAGCCTGCTTGCTCAAGCAGGCCGCTAATCACATCCTGGACAAGATTGTCGTCCTCGACATTGAGGATGCGCGGTTTCATTGGCTGCAGCGCCGTCCGCATTGTACAGCTGATGTCGGCATCAAGATCTCTCTCGCGGTGTTAGTTTGAGCGTTCTGCTTTGCGTAGTTGCTCCACCATGTCGGCGGCGCGCACTGCAACTCGCTTCCAGGCAGAATCTGATTAGGTGCCGTGTTGGCATTAACCCGAATAAGCAGCAGCCCCGCCGAACTCTTAACAAAACGAACCCGACACGTCTTCACCCCGCGTCGGTTTCTACTCCCAATCTGAAGAAATTGAACGATAGCGCCTCACTGCGGCTACTGCCGTTCAAGCTAAGCGCTAATCAACTACCCGTCCTCTAACGCGCGGTCGCGGGGCCTGCGGCTCATTTGGCGGATCGTTCAAGAAGCCGAACACCGGGCAGTTGACGACGCTGTTATTGGATCCGAGCGGAACGCCGCCGGGACTTGTCACCAATCCTCTGACCGCCAGCTGACGGATTTGGTTCGCGTCCGTCTGTGCCACGTTCAGCCCCCTGGCCACTGCCAACGGGCTCCAGACGGCGAGCCGCGTGTCCCACATCGGCGAGTAGAGGCGGGCCAGGCGTGGGTCGCGCAGCGTCGGGAAGGAATCAAGCACGTTGTGCGAATCGCCGCCAATGCGTAGGGCCTCGAGCAAAGTCGTGTTCAGCAGGTTCGCTTCCTGCGGCAGCAAGCCGTCGATGACGACATGCCGCAGCCCCTGCGCCGGCGGGCTCGTCGGCCCGGTCTGGCCGTTGGTGAAGGCAAAGATGGCGGAGCGTGTGCCATCCGGATGCTCACTGCCGTTCTGGAAAGGCAACAAGCCTTGTGCCGGCACGAAGGTCCCTCGCTCCAACACGGCTCCCAGCGCGGAGGTGGCCCCGAAGGTGAAATAGAAGACGTCCTTGCCGTGGGAGAAGGCACGGATAAAGAGCAGGTCGACGGTTCTGTTGTCCGTGTCGATGCTCATCACGCGATCATTCGTGTTGGTGTGATCCAAGACATCAAAGGGACCTTCGCCGACCGCCACCATCGGAGCGTTGTAGACGGCGGTGGTGCCCTGGATGCGGACAAGGTCAGTGTATTTTCTATCGCCGATGGCGCCAGGCTGAGCCTCTAGCGGCGGGAAGGCCATCGGGCCAGGGACGTAGATGCGCGCCGGACTAAAGTCGATCATCCCGTTAAACTCGACTTCGGCACGTCCTAAAACACTGTCGCTGGACCTGACTTCCTGCACACAGCCGGGGCAGCCGTTGGTTGCGTTGGCGAGCCTGGGGGCGAAGTTGATCCCGAGCTCACGCGCCAGGCCTTCGTCTGAAACGTCCATGATGACGTACCAGACGGTCGTACCGCCCACGCTGCCTTTGAACAGTGGAACCCGGGCGATGTTTCTGTTGAGGTCGACATGTAGGACGCTCTGCATCGTTAGCTTATTCGCAGATAAGTCGCCTCTCACCTGCTCGCCGTCTTGGGCGAAGGCCGGCGTGTTCATCAAGCCGACAAGCAGCACCACAATAAGGACGTGGCGCGAAATCATACGGCGTAACATATTTTTCTTCTCCTCTGTAACTTGTTGAGTGATAGACCGACCCGATTTATCAACAGGTGGTGACCTGACGTGGCGCACAGAACGCTTACATCTGGTCACCACAATACTGATCGCGTATCTCGCCGAAGATGGAAGGTGCTTTCGTAGAACATGAAGGCTTTCCCGCCCAGCTCAGCAGCCTCTTTTTGTCTGTGATTGAGGAATCTTCAGACAGAGAACAAGACTCTGCCCATCACAGCTTGATAGTTTTGAAGATCAGTGCAGCTTGAGCGCAATAGAGCGGTGCTGAAATGCTGCAGCCGTGAGTTAAATCGGCAGTCGCGGATGAGGTAAGAATAGTAGAGGGATGTAAGGATAGGATAAGGGTAGTGTAAAGATTTGGTAAGGATGAGCAGGAGTAGTTTGATGGGCTCTGGTATAAATAGGTTCACAAGTTGAAATTGGCTGCCATATATTGTGAAAAGTGCATCGCAGCTTTCCTATATCTTGTATGCAATTGAAATTTTGCACCAGAGCCTGCGAGTTAACCCAAGCTCTCATGCCGGCTCATGCAGTTGATACTCGGTCGTAATCTCAATCGACTTGTAGAGCGAACGATAGACCGGACAGTGTCCGGCGTGCATCCGATGCACGCGCTCGATGGTTTCTCTCGCTTCCGCCGGTGCCGTCAAGTGATAGACCACGTGAATGCGCCGGATCACCAGCACGTTATCTTCCGTCTCGATCTCGCCTCTGACTTCCGCCGTCAGGTGCTTATTGCTCGCATTTATTTGACGCGCCTCCAGCGCGCCCCCAAAGGTGCCGACCAGTCAACCTCCGGCAGCGGCGACGACGTAATCGAGCGTCGTCGCGTGAGGCTCGGCGACCTCAGGGCTGACTTTGTAGTGCTCGGCGATGGCTCCGTGCACGCCGAACCGCACCGGCTCTCGTTCAGCCGGCAGATAAGCGAGGCGCGCCGGACCGGCTTCGCGCTCGATCCGTACATGAGAAACGTAAGCTACGCCTGACATTGCTGGTTCCCTTCTGTTATTCCTTCAAAGCTCATTCGGTTGATGTGCGCGACGGCGTCCTCAACCGTTGGGAAAACATGGTGGCTATGATAAACCAGCCAGGGACTGATTACCGTACTCTGAGGGGCGACAAGTATGACCTTCTTACTACGCTCCCAAGCATAAAGTACCTCCATGCTGGTCCCGACGCTCGGCTTGACGAAGTTGACTAGGACAACGTCGGATGCATCAATGTCGGCTTTATCATTCTCGACCATGTCGATCATGCCTTCCATCTCTCGCCCGCGGT
>JACCTF010000728.1 GCA_013812565.1 Pyrinomonadaceae bacterium
CGCGATTTGGACGCACTCCCTTTCTGGGCCTCTTTGCGTGGGCGCAACAAGAAAGTTGCCGTCATTGATCCGCCTGATTGCTACCCTGTACCCGGCGTTGATGGCGTTCAACTCGCCAATTGGGCACCTCATCTCGGTTGGGCCTCCCGTGACCCGGTCTACGCTCCTTGTGCAGAGCCAACAGAGCTTCTGCAAGAGGTTCGTCAGCTTTTTGGCCCGCGGATGAACCTGCTGGAAAACTCCAGCAGCAGTTTTCAAGAAGACGAACAAATCTACCAATCACTACTGAAACAAATTGCCAAGAAGGGCGAACTCTGCCGCAAGCTGCTCGCGCGAGATGATCGACGCCATTCCTATCTAATCGTCGCTGTATTCTCCGAGTGCCACACAGCAGCTCACCAGTTCTGGAAGTATCGTCCGGCAGTTCCGGCAAGCGAGGCTACCCAGGAGAATAAGCTAACGCATGCTATCCGGGACGTTTATCAGGCGATTGACCGACAGCTAGGTTTGCTGCTAATCGAGTTGCCAGACGACGCTAATGTCTTCATCGTCTCTTCGGTCGGCATCGAAGATGATTACCCGACCACCCAGCTGATCGAAACTTTTTGCCGTCAGCTAGGCTATCAGGCTCATCCGGAACCCGCTTCGCCCTCGCTCAAGCCGCTAGCGTTATTTCGTCGAATAATCCCGCAAGCATGGCGCATTGCGCTCAGCCGCTACCTGCCTAGAGATACTCGGGAACGCTTACTGGCTGACCAATTCCGCAATGGCACAAACTGGGGGAAAACGACCGCTTTTACAATCCCTGCATATTACACCAGCTTCGTGCGCGTCAACTTACGGGGCCGGGAACCAGAAGGCATTGTCGAGCGGGGCGCCGAGTACGAAAGTTTACTCGAGCGGTTGGAATCCGACCTGAAGCAATTAGTTGATCTAGACACCGGCGAGCCAGCAGTCAAACGCATCACGCGAAGCGTCGATGTCTTTAATGGTTACCCGCATGTTGCCCTACCTGACCTGTTTATAGAATGGAACCATCGCCACTTTATGCAACGGGTTAATCACCCTATGTGTGATCTGGTGCAGAAGAAGCCGGATTTTTTTCGAACCACTGACCACTCAGACCATGGCTTCTTTGCAGCCGCCGGGCCTTCGATCGGCGCGCGGGAATCACTCGGCGATGTTCCGGTGTTGGACTTCGCTCCGACATTTCTTTCTCTGATGGGTGAACCCGTTCCACGGTGCCTAACCGGCAAAGTAATCGACCGCATGATAAGCGACTAACTTGTTGAGCCTCGTGACGAAAAAAGGAACCTGATGGCCAACTCATTGCGCACCGAATCTGACGGTGAATGTGATTGACCTCGTGTTAAGTGAATGAGTCAATTATCTTCACAACCTGGCCGCCACATGCTGGATGGAACGATCCGGCTGTTTTTAGCCGAAGCCTTGCTTCTGCCGACCGGCATTATCACGGCGGCGTTTCTTGCTCGTGAGTTGAGTCCGGCGGGCTACGGATTGTTCACGCTGGCGGCCACCATTGTCGCCTGGATCGAATGGAGTTTGACGTCGGCTTTCTCACGAGCAGTCATTAAATTCATTGGTGAGGCTGATGACTGGCGACCAGTCGGATCAACCGTCCTGCGCTTGTACTTGGCGACAGGCATCGCCGCGGCAATCCTTCTCTGGCTAGTCGCTGACGTCATCGCCGCACCATTTAACGAGCCGATGCTCGCACACTACTTACGGTTATTCGCCGTTGACATTCCGCTCTTCACTGCCACCCAAGCACACCGCAGCATTTTAATCGGGAGAGGTGGGTTCAAGCAGCAGTCGCTTGCAAGTGCCAGCCGCTGGATCAGTAGACTGCTGTTGATCATCCTCTTTGTCGAACTGGGTCTTTCGATCACCGGAACGATCTTGGGCTGCATCGGCGCGAGCCTGGTGGAGCTTGCGGCGAGCCGCTACTATGCCCGCCCATCAATATTCCGTCACACGGATTTTCCCGTGCGGCGATTATGGGGCTATGCAGCGCCGCTCTTCCTGTCAGCACTGAGCCTGCGCATCTTCGACAAAGTTGACCTGCTAATGCTGATGGTGCTCGGAGGCACAGCGGCAGACGCAGGTATCTACGGCGCAGCGCAAAACCTGGCGCTTGTTCCCAGCCTCTTCGCTCTCTCTTTTTCACCCTTACTGCTGTCGACGCTAAGTCGCATCCAGCGCACCGGAGACGCTTCGGCCGCGCGGAGGCTGAGCCGCGATGCCATGCGCGTTGTAGTTTTATTGTTACCTTTCGCGGGCATGACCGTCGGGGTCGCACCAGAGATTGTTGCGGTCATTTTTGGTCCGGCTTTCCTGCCTTCCTCTCCGCTCCTCGCGATGCTCATCTTCAGTTCGCTCGCCCTCGTCATGATTTCGGTTGCGACCGTCGTTTTGATCGCTGCGGGCAAGCCCGGCTGGACTTTCACCTTGACCGCACCGCTGCCGTTGCTGGCACTGGCCGGACACCTGTGGCTGATTCCACGACTGGGAAGCACGGGGGCAGCGCTTGTC
>JACCTF010000207.1 GCA_013812565.1 Pyrinomonadaceae bacterium
GTACAAGCATAACGATTAGGAGACAGAAGTCAGGAGACAGGAGTCAGAATAGAACGTTTCGGCTGTTACGTTTAGCGGTACGTTCATAAGCTAACAGGTAGAAGAATAACTTTTCTTGCCTTTTCCATTCTGACTTCTGTCTCCTCTTTTTATCTTTCGTAAAAACTCAGAGCCGAATCGCCCTGCTTCAAGATGCGCCAGCGACGTATCTCACCGAACGTATCTTTCAGACTGTTTTTGTGATGGTGCTCAACGATAAGCACCCCACCATTATTGAGCAGCGCGGGGCCTCCTTCTGCGCTAAACTCATCGAGCACAACCAAGTAGTCCGTGGCATAGGGTGGATCGTAAAAGATAATGTCCCACGGTGCGCTACACGCGCGCGCTTTTGTGCGGCGCAAATACTCGGCCGCATCGCTCATCACTACTTCGGTTTGATCTTCAGGGATACGGCACAAATCGAGATTCGATTCGATCAGGCCGCACATCTTACGCGAACGATCAATGAAGTTAACGAAAGCGGTTCCGCGTGACAAGGCCTCGATCCCGACCGCGCCAGAACCTGCGCACAGATCGAGAAAACGTGCTCCTTCGATACGCGGGGCGAGAACGTTGAAAAGAGTTTCACGCAGACGATCCGATGTCGGTCGAATCTGCATGGAAGGCGGACTCTTCAAGTTGCGTCCGCGATACTCTCCTGCAATTATTCGCACAATAGAAAAATAGTAACAGATGAGGGCTGAGAAGTCAGGAATCAGGGTGGTCTAAAAGAAGAAAGAGAAGAGGAACTTGATCGCATGTCAACTCAGGCAGAGGAATTCACGATTGGCGTTGAGGAGGAATATCAGATTATTCATCCGACGACGCGCGAGTTGCGTCCGCGGGCGGAGCGCATCCTGTCGAAGGCGGAGGCCGCGGTTGGTGAAGAAGTGCAACCCGAACTCTACTTGTCGCAGATTGAAATTGGCACGCCAATTTGCCGCACGCTTGCCGATGTGCGTGGCGAACTCGGGCGTCTGCGAAGGGAACTGATCAGCGCCGCGGAAAAAGAGGGAAGCCGGATTGCCGCCGCCGGAACGCATCCGTTTTCACACTGGGAAGACCAGCCGATTACACCAAAGGCGCGTTACATCGGAATCGCGCAGGATTATCAACAGCTTGCCCGCGAGCAGATGATCTTCGGCTGTCACGTTCACGTCGGCATCAGTGATCGTGAAGCGGCAATTAGAGTGATGAACCACGCCCGCTCGCACCTCGCGCCGCTGCTTGCGCTGGCCGCGAATTCACCTTTCTGGTTGGGTGTTGATACCGGCTACGCCAGTTTTCGGACAGAGATTTGGCGCCGCTGGCCGATGAGCGGAACGCCACAAGTATTCGCCTCGCGCGCCGAATACGACGAGCTTGTCGAAGCTTTGGTTCAAACGGAGAGCGTCTCGGATGCGTCGAAAATCTACTGGGACGTGCGCCCCGCCTCGCGCTTTGAAACAGTGGAGTTTCGCGTCACGGACGTGTGCATGACGGTGGACGAGGCGGTGATGATTGCGGGATTAGTGCGGGGGATTGCGCGAACCTGCTACGAGCAAGCGATGCAAGATAAACCCGTGACACATGCCCGTCCCGAAGTGCTGCGTGCCGCCAAGTGGCGCGCGGCACGTTACGGACTTGATGCCGACCTAATCGATGTTGAAGGTGGGCGCTCCGTTCCGGCGAGGGAGAGAATTGAAAAGCTGCTCAACTTTCTCCGCCCGACGCTTGAAGATCATGACGAGTGGGACGAAATCTCCGCGCTGGTCTACGAGGTCATCGCGCGCGGCAATGGTGCAACCAGGCAACGAGAAGCTTTGGCGCGCAACAATCGCTACGAAGATGTTGTTGATTTGATTGTCGCAGAAACTTCAAAGGGCGTTCTATAGCGTGATGAGTGAATGCCCGTTAAGTGCAAGCTCGGTTTAAGTACATAGCTTTTACGGAGAAACATCAATGTCTGCCTCGTCGCTTGAAGCTGCCGTTCAGCGGTTGAACGACCGCATCGCTCATGATCCTGAAATCAACCCTGAACTGTTTGCACGATTGCACGCAGCGCAACGTGCGGAAGGATTGCTTCACGATACACGCCCCATCGGTTCATTCCTGCGTCCGCTCGTGCTGCCGCGTTCTCGCTACGAAACTATCAAGCGCGCTGCTGAAACCATTGCCGTAGCGATGGAGCGTCTGGTTGAGGAAGCGCTTCGCGACGAGGCATTGATGGTCGACTTAGGTTTGACTGAACGCGAAGCTGCGTTGGCGCGCATCGATCCGGGCTATCCGACCCTATGCGTCAGCAGTCGGCTTGATGCTTTTCTCTCTGACGCTGGCTTTCAGTTTCTTGAGTACAACGCGGAGAGTCCGGCTGGAATAGTTGATCAACTACTGCTGGAAAAAATCTTCTTTGATTTGCCGCACATCAGAGAGTTTCTTCAGCAGCATTCACCCTGGCTTCCGCGCCCGCACCAACATCTCCTTAGAGCATTGGTTGATACCTATCGCGCGTGGGGCGGCGACAAGGAACAACCCTGCATCGGCATCATCGATTGGGCGGGAGTTTCCACCGAGAGCGAGTTTAAGGTTCTCAAAAGCTACTTCGAATCGGAAGGCTACCCGACCCTTATCGCCGACCCGCATGAACTCGATTACACCAACCACACGCTCACCGCGCGCGGTTCGACGATAGACATTCTTTACAAGCGTGTGATCATCCATGAACTGCTCGCCAAGTTTGATGACACACATCCGATGCTGCGTGCCTACCGCGACGGCAGCGTGTGCATGGCGAATTCGTTTCGCGTAAAAGTGGCGCACAAGAAAGCGAGCTTCGCGATTCTCAGCGATCCTCGTTACGAACACTTCTTCACCGCCGAACAACTCGCCGTGATACGAAATCACATCCCCTGGACGCGTCACCTGCGCAGAGGTCTGACAACATATGAACTAATCGAGCACGACATGTTGGACCTCGTGCAACGTAAACGCGAACGACTGGTGATCAAACCCAACGACGAATACGGCGGCCACGGGGTTGTTATCGGAGCGGAAACTGATCCACAAGAATGGTGGCAAATCATCCTAGGTGCGCTCAAGGATTCTTATGTTGTGCAAGAGCGTGTCCCGGTTAAGAAGGAGAGGATGCCGATGTTCACCGACCATCTCGAATGGCCGGAGATGCTTATCGACTTCGATCCATTTCTATTTCTCAACAAGGTGGAAGGCGGGATCGTGCGTCTGTCCGAATCATCTCTGTGCAACGTCTCTTCGGGAGGCGGCGTCACCTCACTGGTTGTCTTAGAAGATGACTAGAACGGGCTGTTAAAATCTTGCCCGTTTTACTTCAGCCTTTCGGATGGCAGTGACGTATTAGGATTTAAGGTCTCCATGTGTTTGTTGGTAGGCACTGACGGCAGCGATTGCGCCCTCGTGCATGCGCTCGGGTCGCACATACAACCAATGCTTCTTAAACTCTTCCTCGGTCATCGCTGATCCTGCGCTGACCTGCTCGCGCTCCTTGTTCTTGAGCCATTCTTCAGCCCATTCGCGCAACTCTGGATTACGGTTAAGCGCGGTACGCGCGGCATGCATAGTGAACGGTTGATCTGTTGAACTCATAATGTCTGTTTCCACCTTCCTTCTATTTCGGTTGAAATCAATGTAACAACGCTCGCCGTGAGCGCAGGCGAGGAACCGGTCGATGCTGCCCGCAACGCATGGCCCCTCCTCAATTATTGGCCTCCCCCAAAAGCCCAAATCGAACCACTCTAAACGCTTCTGCCGGTAAAGATGATTTCTGTCGATCATCCTGTTTGCTCGCAGACATTGTGAGCATCTCTGTTTAATTTCTTGATCGGCGCACTCTCGTGCTGCCTAAATCAGGCCACATAAGGATGAAACACGCGGCAGCGTCGTAGCACAGACTTTAGTCTCTGGCTGGCGCGACAAACACAGACTAAAGTCTGTGCTACTTTGTTTCCAATCCCCTGTGGTTTGGTCTAATCAAGTCAAGCTAATGCTCCGTCCTGCGTCTTGAGGCTGCGGACGATCTTCGCTGTTGTCACGATCTGCCCGGTGTGCCGCTGTGTGTGCT
>JACCTF010000228.1 GCA_013812565.1 Pyrinomonadaceae bacterium
ACGGTGATCACCACATCAAACCAAAGCACTGGAAGATCAATCGTAAACAGTAATAAATCGGACGCATATGACAAACAATGTAGCTACCGTAAGCGAAGTTGAACCCCGCCCCAGCACTCCTGGCCGCACCGGCGCGGCACCTTACCTGCGTATCGAACCATCTAAGGGTTGGGTCGCGCTCAAAGTCAGGGAGTTATGG
The DNA here is from genome assembly GCA_013812565.1 of Pyrinomonadaceae bacterium. Taxonomy (GTDB): domain Bacteria; phylum Acidobacteriota; class Blastocatellia; order Pyrinomonadales; family Pyrinomonadaceae; genus JACCTF01. Next base: position 200 of record JACCTF010000228.1, read on the forward strand.
GAATATCGGGAGTTGCTTTATTTCCTCGTCTGGCGCGACGTCAAAGTGCGCTATAAGCAGACCGTGCTTGGTGCGACGTGGGCTATCATTCAGCCGTTCTTCACGATGCTGGTTTTCAGTTTGTTCTTTGGACGGCTAGCCAAAATGCCTTCCGATGGTATCCCTTACCCGATCTTTAGTTATGCCGGTCTGGTGCCGTGGATGTTCTTTGCTCATGGGCTAAGCCAAACCTCGAATAGCATAGTGGGCAGCGCCGGGCTGATTACAAAGGTGTACTTTCCACGCCTCGCCATCCCCCTCGCCACGGTGCTTTCCGGGGTGGTGGACTTTCTGCTTGCCTTCAGCGTGCTGTTGTTGATGATGCTGTACTACGGCGTTGTGCCGACGATAAACATGCTCTGGCTGCCGGTGTTCCTGCTGCTGGCACTCGTCACCTCGCTGGGCGTTGGACTGTGGCTCTCGGCGCTTAACGTGGAGTACCGTGACGTGCGCTACATGGTGCCGTTTATCACTCAGTTCTGGATGTTCGCCACGCCGATCGTCTACCCCAGCAGCCTACTCTCCGAGCCTTGGCGCACACTCTACGGAGTGAACCCGATGGTCGGAGTGGTCGAAGGCTTCCGCTGGGCCCTGCTGGGTACGAACACCGCGCCGGGACCGATGATCGCTGTTTCTACGCTGGTGGCGTTGGTTGTTCTGGTCGGCGGCGCTTACTACTTCCGGCGTATGGAAAAGAAGTTCGCAGATAAGGTGTAAGGGGTGGCGATGAGTTTTCGAAAGCTTCTCGGTTCCTCCATGAAAGGCAAGAAGAATCAAGAAACCGGCGGGTGCTTGATCATCGGGGAAGTTGCCCAAGCTCACGACGGTAGTCTCGGTATGGCACACGCCTTCATTGATGCCATCGCAAGCGCCGGGGCCGATGCGATCAAATTTCAAACGCACATCGCCGCCGCCGAAAGCACGCCGAGCGAACCCTGGCGGGTGAAATTCAGTCCGCAGGACTCGACGCGCTACGATTACTGGAAACGAATGGAATTTACTGAGGAACAGTGGCGCGGCCTTAAAGAGCATGCCGACGAACGTGGTTTGCTCTTTCTCAGTTCGCCGTTCTCGACGGAAGCCGTGGAACTTCTAAAGCGCGTTGGAGTAGCCGCCTGGAAGATAGCTTCCGGTGAGTTGAACAACACCGTGATGTTTCAGCAAATGGCCGCCACAAAACTTCCTGTTCTTCTATCTACGGGTATGAGCCCGCTTCATGAAATCGACGAAGCGGTCGCGCTGGTGCGGTCTTTCAATTTACCGTCAGCCGTCTTGCAATGCACCACGGCTTACCCCTGCCCGCCGGAGAAGATCGGCCTCAACCTGATACCCTTCTTCCGCGAGCGCTACGCCTGCGCCATCGGCTTATCAGATCACTCGGGCACAATCTATGCGGGCCTTGCCGCCGCGACTATCGGTATCGAAGTGCTGGAAATACATGTCACCATGAGCCGCGAGATGTTCGGCCCCGACGTGCCGGCGTCGATCACTACAAGCGAGTTGGGCCAACTGGTGGAAGGCATCCGCTTTATCGAACGGATGCGGTCGAATCCGGTAGACAAGAATGCCTTGGCGGAAGAGGCCGCACCGTTGCGGGGGATGTTCACCAAAAGCATTGTGGCGCGAAGGAATCTGCCGGTCGGCACCCTCTTGCGAGAGGAACATTTGACAGTTAAGAAACCGGGCTCAGGGATTCCAGCGGCCCGTCTGCCGGAGGTGCTCGGAACTCGATTGCGGCGCACCGTTGAGGTTGACGAACTGTTGCGCGAGGCAGACTTGGAGCGTGTGAACTGATGCGGCGTAAGGTGTGTGTGGTGGTAACGGCGCGGCCCAGCTACAGCCGCATCAAGGCGGCGCTCAAGGCGATTCAAGCTCACCCTGATCTGGAGCTGCAACTGGTGGTGGCGGCGTCGGCGTTGCTCGAACGCTATGGCAGCGCCGTGCGTTACATCGAAGATGACGGGTTCGAGATCGCCGCGCGGGTCTACATGGTGCTTGAAGGCGAGAACCTGGCGTCGATGGCTAAAACCACCGGGCTGGGGGTGCTGGAACTGGCAACCGTGTTCGATAACCTAAAGCCGGATGTGGTTGTCACCGTCGCTGATCGTTACGAGACGTTGGCAACCGCGGTTGCCGCTTCTTATATGAACATCCCGGTCGCTCATGTGCAGGGCGGCGAAGTGACCGGCTCTATTGATGAGAAAGTGCGCCACGCCGTAACCAAGCTTGCGGACCTGCATTTTGTTTGCACAGAAAAAGCCGCCGAGCGGGTGGTGCGCATGGGCGAAGACCCGGACACGGTATTCGTCACCGGCTGCCCCTCGATTGACCTGGCCTCCGAAATCTTGCCGGATCCGACGCTTACCTTCGATCCGTCTAAGAAGTATGGCGGGGTCGGGGCGGATGTAGATTTATCGGGCACCTACCTGGTGGTCATGCAGCATCCCGTCACCACCGAGAACGTACAGGCGCGAAAACACGTTCTCGAAACATTGTACGCGGTGCGTGACTCGGGGCTGCCGACTCTCTGGTTCTGGCCCAACGTGGACGCCGGATCGGACGGCACGTCGGGCGGCATACGCACGTTTCGTGAAATCGAGAACCCCGAAAACATCCGGTTCTTTAAGAACATGGCGCCCGTTGATTTCCTACGTTTGATTTATAACAGCCGTTGCTTAGTAGGTAACTCCAGTGTGGGTATCAGGGAGTGCGCCTTTCTCGGAGTGCCGGCGGTCAACATCGGGTCGCGCCAATCCGGGCGCGACCGCGGGCAAAATGTGATCGACGTCGGATATGACCGAAACGAGATTGGCGAAGCGATACAACGTCAGGTAGGAACCGGTCGTCACGCAGCAGATATGGTTTACGGACACGGCCATGCGGGACACCAAATTGCGCAACTTTTGGCGGAAGCGCCGTTGCGGGTAGAGAAGCGGCTGACTTACTGAACATGTCTCACAGGCGTTTAGAGAAGGCCTCGCGCGTACTCGGAGTGATCCCGGCCCGCGGGGGATCGAAGGGAGTACCCCGCAAAAACATTCGTTCGCTGTGCGGCAAACCTCTTCTCCAGTACACGGCGGAAGCCGCGCTCGCAGCGCGTGGTTTATCGCAGGTGATCTTGAGCACGGAAGATGAGCAGATCGCCGCCGTGGGTCTGACTTGCGGATTGGAAGTACCTTTCTTGCGGCCGGCGGAACTCGCCCGTGACGACACCCCGATGCTGCCGGTGGTCCAGCATGCGGTGAGCTGGATGGAGAACAAAAGCGAACGCTTCGATGCGGTGTGCTTGCTTCAGCCCACCAATCCGTTGCGCCGGGCCGAGGACATCGACGCTTGCATCGAACTGCTGAACGAGCATGACCTCGACGCGGTGGTGGCAATTCTTCCGGTTCCGTCGGAATACAACCCTCATTGGGTGTTTTGGAAAGGTGGAAACGGATTGCTCAGTTTGAGCACCGGCGAAGAGACGCCCGTCACGCGGCGGCAGGATTTGCCGCCAGCTTTTCACCGCGAAGGCTCCGTGTACGTCACCAGAAGGCATGTCTTAATGGAAGAAAACAGCTTGTACGGCAAACGCCTCGCCGGATACCAATTAAATTCGGAACGATCCGTGAACATCGACACACCCGAAGATTGGGAGAAAGCTGAACGGCTCCTTCGGGCGGGGGTGGTTTGAAGATGTGCGGTATCGCCGGCATATTCGGTTCGAATTGGAATCTTTCGCAACTGGAAGCGATGGTCGCCCGTCAACATCATCGCGGCCCCGACGCACGGGGCCTTCATGTGGACGCAACCCGCAGAGCCGGACTGGGCCACAACCGCTTGAGCATCATCGATCTTTCGGAAGCCGGGCGGCAGCCGATGGCCGGCCCCGAAGATCGCTTGTGGATCGTCTTCAACGGAGAGATCTACAACTACCCGGAGTTGCGCGCCGAGCTTGGCGATTACCCTTACCGTAGTAAAACAGATACAGAGGTTGTGCTGGCTGCTTACGAACGATGGGGCGAAGCATGCCTTGATCATTTCACGGGGATGTTCGCGTTCTTGATTTGGGATGAACGTGAAGGGCGTTTGTTTGCCGCCCGTGATCGCTTCGGCGTGAAGCCGCTCAACTACCACCAGCAACCGGACGGTACGCTGCTGGTCGCGAGCGAAATCAAAGCTTTGCATGCCGCCGGCGTGCCGGCCCGACCCGACTCGGTAGCCTGGTCAACCTATTTGACCTTCGGCGCTTCCGACCACTCGGAACGCACGTTTTGGGAAGGAATAGTATCGCTGCCCCCCGGACATACGCTCGTTTGGCAAAACGGAAAAACTATCATTTCCCGCTGGTATGACTTGGCCGAGCGGGTCGGCCCGGAGTTGGATAGAAGGTCATTGCCTACGGTCCAGGAAGAATACCTTGCTTTGTTGAACGATAGCGTGCGCCTGCGTTTTCGCTCGGATGTCCCCGTCGGCATCAACTTAAGCGGCGGGTTGGATTCCTCCACCCTACTGGGCTTGGTGCAGAAAGCGCAGGGAGCGGAAAGCGACGTTAAGGCTTTCACCTTTGCGACCGGCGACCCGCGCTATGATGAGTTGCCCTGGGTCGAGCAGATGTTAAGACGCACCCGACATCCTTCGGTCATCTGTCGCTTAGAGCCGGGAGATGTTCCGGAGTTAGCAGCCTCGGTGCAGGTTTACCAGGACGAGCCTTTCGGCGGATTGCCTACGCTCTGTTATGCAAAGCTGTTTGAAACGGCCCGGGCGGAAGGCGTGATAGTCTTGCTGGATGGGCAGGGAATGGATGAGCAGTGGGCCGGGTATGATTACTACCTGCCGGCGGCCGACGGCGCGGCGGCCGGAAGCTTAGTACAGGGCACCAGGGAAAAGCCGGTTCGGGCAGATTGCTTGACGCCGGAATTTCGTGAGTTGGCCGAGCCATTTAAGTCGCCGCAGGTTTTTCCGGACGAGTTGCGTAACTTGCAGTACCGTGACGTCCGGCATACTAAAATCCCCAGGGCGTTGCGCTTTAACGACCGTGTCTCGATGAGGGCATCGACCGAACTGCGTGAACCTTTCCTTGACCATCGTTTGTTCGAACTGGCCTTTCGCCAGCCGTTTGAGCGCAAAATCGTGAACGGCACGCGCAAAGTGTTGCTGCGCCGGACAACGCGGCAGTTGCTCCCGGATGGTGTGGTGGAGGCGCCCAAGCGCCCGCTGCAGACTCCCCAACGTGAGTGGTTGCGTGGCTCGCTCCGGCAATGGGCCGGTGATTGTATTGAGGATGCGTTGGCCGCTTACGGCGGGATGTGGCTGGATGCGAACGCCGTGCGGGAGACATGGCAAAGCTACTGCGGCGGAGCAGGCGACAACAGCTTCTACGTTTGGCAGTGGGTTAACATGGGACTGATGGTTGAAAACGAGGTGACATAGATTTATGAGTGATGTGGCAGTTCGCATTGAAGGAATATCTAAACGCTACCATATCGGCAGCCCGGAGCTTGATTGGTACAAAACCCTGCGGGGTACTTTGACCAAAGCCGCAATGGCTCCGGTTCGGGCGCTTCGTTCCAACCTCCGACGTCTCAAAAACGGTTCCGATGAAGACACCATCTGGGCACTGAAAGATGTTGGCTTGGAAGTGAAGGAAGGCGAAGTCGTGGGTCTGATCGGCCACAACGGCGCGGGCAAAAGTACCTTGCTCAAAATCCTTTCCCGCATCACCGAACCGACGGAAGGCTATGCGGAAATCCACGGCCGGATCAGCTCGTTGCTGGAAGTGGGAACGGGCTTTCACGCCGAGCTGAGCGGGCGGGAGAACCTCTACCTAAACGGCGCCATCCTGGGAATGAAGAAGGCGGAGATCAAGCGCAAGTTTGATGAGATCGTGGCTTTCGCCGGGGTGGGGAAGTTCATCGACACGCCGGTGAAGCATTATTCGAGCGGCATGTATTTACGCTTAGCCTTTGCCGTTACCGCCCACTTAGAGCCTGAAATTCTGCTGGTGGACGAGGTGCTGGCAGTGGGCGATGCGGAATTCCAGAAGAAGTGTCTTGGGAAGATGGGCGACGTGGCGAGCCAAGGCAAAACAGTCATTTTGGTGAGCCACAACATGGCGGCGATCACAAACTTATGCGCTAAGACTGCTGTACTTAAAGCCGGACGACTCGATTTCTTCGGCGACACGCAATCGGCAATGGCCGAGTACATCAATGCTTTGCCGGGCGACGTCTCACCCGACCTGTCACAGCGCGACGACCGCGAGGGGTGGGGAAGAAGAGCCCGGCTCCAGAGAATGACGCTCCTTGATAGAGACGGCTCACCAAAGGAGGTCGTGCAGTCAGGGGAACCGTTGATCATTGCGATGGAGTATCTTTCTTCGGACGGCAGACCTTTAGAGAGCGCCCTTTTCGAAGTGAAGATAACGACCCAGTTCGGCGAACTATTATTCACCCTATCGACTCACCTTACCGGGCAAAATTTCAATCATCTGCCGGGCCACGGAACCGTCTATTGTTACGTTCCAGCGTTTCTCGTGGCTCCCGGCCTTTATAATACGTCCGTGTTCCTTTATGTGAACAACGGCATTGAAGATCGTATCCACAATGCGAGTCGCATCACGGTGATCGAGGGCGATTTCTTCGGCTCGGGAAAGGCCGTGGAGAAGAAAAAACACGGGACCCTGATG
>JACCTF010000257.1 GCA_013812565.1 Pyrinomonadaceae bacterium
TAGCCGTTTTCTATGAGCTGTTGTGATTCCTTGTGCGAAAGTTCTGTAGGGAAGAATCGACAAACATCGAAATTGCTCGGAAATCCAACACATCTGCCAATCTGATTTATGCGCCACCTTCACTTAATGTAGGCGGAGGAATTCGAATGGAGCAATGAGCGGCAATGAGCAACCGCATGACTGACGAGCGCATTATCGAAGCCTGCCGACAAGGTGATAGGGCGGCGTTTCAAACGCTCTTTGAAGCTTATAAAGACCGGGTCTATTCCATTGCTCTCCACTTTAGCGGTAATGAGGCGTCAGCTAAAGATATTACGCAGCAAGTCTTTCTCAAACTGTTTACCAGGATCGAGCAATTTCGCCACGAAGCGGAGTTTACGACTTGGCTCTATCGTTTAGTGGCTAATGTATGCATCGATGAGCAGCGAAAAGCTAAGCGCTTCCTACCATTCGGAGAAGCCTTTGCAGCGCGCGATACGATGACGAAGATTTCGCAAGAAGATCGATGTGTGCGGCATGAGATGGAAGCTTCAGTCAAGACAGCAGTCGCACATCTCAAGCCGAAGCTGCGGATGGCGATTCTACTCAAATACTTTGAGGAACTTTCATATGACGAAATGGCTGAAGTTCTCGGCTGCTCTAAGGGGACGGTGGCTTCACGTCTTAATCGCGGCCACAAAATCTTAGCGCGTCGGCTCGCACATTTGCGCGGCCAGCTTTTTCCAGGCAAGTGAATTTTTTCGGGATGATAATGTTTTTAAGAATAGTAAAGATGTTTCGCAATCACGTCATTAAAGAACTGTCGGCTTATTGCCACGATGAACTGGGACCGGAGGATTCAAGCCGCGTCGCCGAGCATCTACTCGGTTGCCAACGGTGCCGGAAAGAGTTCGAGGAGATCAAACTCGGGATCAATTTAGCCGAACTCCTCCCTTCGATTAAAGCTCCGGCGTCAATGTGGAATGAGATGGAGTCCTTGTTGTCTGAAGAGCGATCTCGTCGTGCGGCTCCAAGACCGAAGCGTTATGGGTTGGCCCTCCTTCTTGGCCCGCTTGGTTCTGTTAGTTTCGGGTGGCGCATTAAAGGTGTAGCGGTATTCAGTGCTCTGTTCTTTCTTGTGTTAAGCGTTGGTGCGATTTGGTTTTATACACACTCACCGCAGTCTGCACGTAAACTCGCCGGTAGTGCACATACTGAAAGAGCACCAATAACTACCCTGGACCAGAGCGACGAGAGCAAACAGTTGGCGGATGAGAAACTGTCAAAGAACAATGACACTTCACAAGCGAGGGTAAGCGTTCATGGAAATAACCGCACGCAGATTAAGCCCAGCAATAGCGGTGAGCATCAATCAAAAGCTTCTTTTGAAGTGGCGCGTCTCGAAGGCGCCCCGAAAATTAACTCAGGCCCGATGGGAAGGGGCGGCCGCCTCGGTATCGGCGAATGGCTTGAGACCGACGGCTCTTCGCGAGCCAAAATAAACGTTGCAGATATAGGGCACGTTGAGATCGAACCCAATACACGCGTACGTCTGTTAAAGACGCGCTCTACGGAACATCGCCTGGCGCTTGCGCGCGGCCGTATGCATGCGATGATCTACGCGCCACCGCGACTCTTCTTCGTTGAGACGCCATCGGCCGTTGCCGTTGATTACGGCTGTGCCTACACGTTGGAAGTAGACGACATGGGCAATAGTCTCTTGCACGTTACCGCCGGGTGGGTCGCGCTCGAACATGGTGGTCGCGAATCAATGGTCCCCGCTGGCGCAGTTTGCCGGACGCGACCGCGCATTGGACCGGGCACACCATACTTTGCTGACGCGCCCCTTGCGCTCCGCAGCGCATTAGAAAAATTCGACTTCAAGAACAACAGTCGCGAAGCGCTTAACGTTGTGCTCGCAGAATCGCGCCAACGCGACACGCTCACGCTCTGGCACTTGCTCTCGCGGGTCAACAGCACGGAGCGCAGCTTCGTGTACGATCGTCTAGCGATACTTGTCTCTCCGCCTGCGGGCGTCACTCGCGATGGCGTGCTGCGTCTTGATAAGAAGATGCTCCACCTTTGGAAAGACGAACTCGAATGGGTTTGGTAACATGTTTCTCTTTTCGCTTTGTTAAGCCAACGTACAACTGCCCGTGCTCTAGCTGTCACTCACGGTTGGTCTAGTGCTGATGGTATCGTCAACTTAACGATGCGAGCCTGCAACAAGTCTGACCTTGCGGCATAATCCGCCGTTGTACACCTCTGCTCATCTCTACCGCCGTCATCGCTTCCCTTCAGAGATCATCAGCCACTCTGTGTGGCTTTACTTCCGCCGCGCGGAGAACTCGCACCAGCCGACCAGAGTACGAGAGAAGGTTATGAGAGGGTTCACATCAGCCGGTCAGGCACAACGATTCCTCTCGGCCTTCGGCATTATCTCGTCGTACTCAGAAGTACGACGAGATCTGCTTAAAGCTGAGCGCTACCGAGCGGAGATGAAGTCGAGGTTTGGGACGTGGGCTGAGGTAAGTTGTGTTCAGTTGGCAGCTTGAAGCGGACTAAAGTTGAGCGAGGAAGTCGCCGAAGGAGAAGGATTCTATTTGTTCTTTTGTCGAATCCTTCTCTGTATCAGGTTAAATTGACAATACCTTCGCATCACATGAGTTAAGATATTTCTGCGTATAAACTTGTCAACGCCAAGCGGAAGATGCTGGAAGAATGCTTGGCGGTAACAGCTTGCGCGATCCGTGCGCCGGGCGTTACCTTTCTCGGAAGTCATCACCGAGACATGAAGCAAGTTTCCGCGCTTCTTCATCCATCGTAATAACAGCAATAACGCGCTCATCATCCTCCGCTGAGCCGCGACGAAAAAGGAAGGGGTATCTCGATGAACGTTAACGAATCTTCACAAATCTCCGATAACATTCTGACCGAAGAGATCAGTGTGCTGCCGATCGATCATCCGGGAGCGCGCGACGAGGAGTACCGCGTGCGTCGCAACCACATCGCACGATTAGCAGGTGAGTATCGCTTGAATCCGCAAAAGGGTATTCCGATTATCGAATACACCGAAGAGGAGACGGCCGTGTGGCGTCATGCCTTCACGCAGCTTGATGAACTGCACCGGCGGAAAGCTTGTTCTTTATACTTGGATGCGAAACGTCGGCTCGGTCTCTCCGCGGATGCGATACCGCAACTACGTGATCTTGACCGAAAGTTGAGCGGGCTAACCGGATTTCACTTGGCTCCCGTCGACGGACTCGTCGAGACGCGGGCGTTCCTCAGTTTGTTGGAAAAGCGCGTAATGCTCAGCACGCAATACATCCGACATCACTCCCGCCCGGATTACACACCCGAACCCGACATCGTACACGAATCAATCGGACACATTCCGAATCTCACGAACGAAGACTTCGCCGACTTTTCGCAATTCATCGGACGCGGGGCGCGCATCGCTTCGGAAGAACAACTGCTTCAGCTTGGTAGACTCTACTGGTTCACCGTTGAGTTCGGCTTGATCGAGGAGGATGGAGGTATCAAAGCCTTCGGGGCGGGTTTGATGTCTTCGTACCACGAACTGGAAAGGGCATTCTCCGATGAAGTCGAGCGCAAGGCGTTTAATCTCGAAGAAGTCATCGAAACAAATTATGATTACTCGGCATTGCAGCCGGTGTTATTTGTGATCCCTTCGTATGGTTACATCAAAGACGTGACGCACGGATTCATTGAATCATTTGCGGGGTGAAAATTTTCGGGCTTGAATGAGAAGAGGAGTTGATATGGCTGAGGCGGACACTTCGATCTGTGATCTGGCAAGTTGGAACTGCGAGCCATGCCGCGGCGGGATTCCGCCGCTGGAGGGAGCGGAGATCGAGCGGTTCCTCGCCGAACTCGGCAACGGATGGGAGGCAATCGGCGGGGATGTGTTGCAAAAACCGCCCTCGGGTATAATCCGCCGCTCACGTTCATCCATCAACTTGTTTGAGATTTGACTATGAAGCACAACTCAGCTCCGTTCAAGTGGCGCCATTCTGAAGGCGAGATCATAAGGCGGTAGGCCTACCACCACCGGGGTTTCGGAATTAATTTGGTACCGTTGCGATCGTACATCTGAGACGGGAATCACATGTTTAATTGGGTAGTGTTGCAAATAAATCAGGCGGGCGATGCACCACCTTGCTAAATTTATTTGCTTTTGACATGCCCGCTACAACCACACGCTCGCTCAGACGAATGCTCCCCTCCGAACCCGGCCTTTCTAAGTTGGTTTTGCCAGCACTTTGATGACGACTTTTTTGATCTCTTCGCTTCTGACGGTGTAACAACCGGGCATGTGCGCCTGACC
>JACCTF010000258.1 GCA_013812565.1 Pyrinomonadaceae bacterium
ACCTAAGGGGCATCGGTTCTTCAGCACAAAGCGTGACCGCGCAACTGGGCGAAGTGGATGTGCCGGCCACAACCGTCAGCTGCGCCGGATGTCACGGCTCCGAAGGGCGCGGCAAAACCGAGGGCGGTATCTCACCGAGCAACATTACTTGGCAGCACCTCACGAAACCTTACGGCCACTCGCACGCGAACGGGCGACGACACGGGCCGTACAACGAATCGGCCTTTATCCGCTCGGTGGTAAACGGCATTGATCCCGCCGGGAATGAACTCGCCGTGGCGATGCCCCGCTATCGAATGTCGCCGAAAGAGATGGCCGACCTGATCGCTTACCTCAAACGCATTGAAACTGATCTTGATCCGGGGCTAACTGAAACCAGCATTAAAGTAGGAACGCTGCTACCCTTGACCGGACCGGTTGCCGAAGCGGGACAGGCGATCAAGGAAGTGCTCACGGCTTACTTCGCTGATCTCAACAGCCGTGGCGGAGTCTATAATCGTCGAATCGAACTTCGAGTCGGCGAAGCGGCAAGCGATAAAGCATTGACCGCGGCGAACGCCAAGCGATTGATCGAAGATGAACAAATCTTCTCGCTCGTTGCAGGCTTTACCTGGGGTGCTGACCGAGAGCTGGCTGCGCTCGCCGGTGACAGTGAAGTGCCGTTCATCGGTCCGGCAACGCTCTATCCGCAAACGGATTTTCCGCTCAACCGCTATCTTTTCTATTTGCTTCCCGGACTAAAGGATCAGATGCTTGCGCTCGTTAGTTTTGCGGCGAACAAGCCGGAACTCCAAAAGTCGCGGATGGCGATTGTCTTTCCCGATACGGAAAGCAACGCCAACATTGCCCACGCAGTAGAGCAGCACAGCAAAAAAGGTGTATGGAATTCGGTGAGCAAAGTCGCTTATCCGCCCGGAAGCTTCGACGCCGTGCAACTTGCCGCAAAGTTGAAGCAGCAAAAGATCGACGTTCTATTTTTTCTTGGCGCTGGTAATGAAGAAAGAGTTTTCCTCAAACAAGCTGAGGAGATTAATTGGACGCCGACCATTTTTCTTCTTGGTTCAATGATCGGAAGAGATTTGCTGAACTCTGTGCCGGTGAACTTCAAGAATAAAATCTTTCTTGCATATCCGACGGCTCCTGCAGACGTTGCTCCGGCTGGGGTTGCGGAGTTTCGTAACTTGCTTGAAAATCACAAGCTCAACAAACGCCACACCGCCGCGCAACTTTCAGCCCTGGCCGCCGCCAAAATACTGATCGAAGGGTTGAAGCTTGCCGGTCGCGATGTCAGCCGCGAAAAACTCGTGACAGCCCTAGAAGGCTTATACGAGTTTGATACCTTGCTGACGCCGCGCGTGACCTTCGGTCCAAACCGGCGTACCGGAGCACGCGGAGCATACGTCGTTGCTATCGATCCGGAGAAGAAGACGCTCATTGCCGCAAGCGAGTGGATCAACGTTAATTGATTTCAAAGGTGTTCAGACCATTCACAAATTTCGAGGAACTGATGAACAAGTTATTCTTCACGCTTTTAATCGCTCTCGTTGCCTGTCCGTCCTGGCCTCTTCAAGCACAGACCGGCAACAAGACTCCAAGCACAACCAATCAAAGCGGGGCGGAGAGGCCTGCTTCCATTTCTCCTTCCGCCCCGCCGACAGGATCAACCGCATCGCCGTCAACCGTCGCTTCAACTTCGGTCAACAAAGGTGAATCATGCGGTTGCGAATTGCCTGTACCCGAAGTGCTCGCGGTTGTTAATGGAACTAAGCTCACTCTAAAAGATATTGATACGCCCGATGCTGCGCTCGAAGGGCAGGTGAGAAACCTTGAGAATGAGATCGTTGAGGCACGCAAGCGCGAACTTGACTTGCAAATCAACTCCAGACTGCTCGAAGCCGAAGCGCGCAAGCGCGGCATGAGCACTACGAAGTTGCTCGAAGGAGAGGTTGTAGGGAAGGTTAAGTCGCCAACCGACGCAGATGCTCAAGCCTTCTACGATCAAAACAAACCTCGCATTCGAGCGGAGTTCAAAGACGCGAAGGATCAGATCATTGCCTACCTGCGCGAACAAGGGCAGCGCGAGGAAGCGCGCAAACTCGCCGAACGCTTACGCGCCGCCGCGCAGGTGAAGGTGCTTGTTGATCGAGTTGCCCCACCCGTAAATCCATCTGATCGCGCCCGCGTGCTTGCGATTGTTGGCGGCGCGTCCATCACTTCGGGTGATGTTGAAGATTCCCTGCGTCCGCTGATTTATAGCGTGCAAGAACAAATTTACGCCAAGCGTAGAGAAGCGATTGAGACGAAGATCAACGATATACTGCTCCAACAAGAGACGCAGAAAAGAAAGGTGACCGCCCAAACATTACTTGACTCGGAAGTAAAGGCGAAGACGAACAAAGTGTCGGAGACCGACGCGCAGACTTTCTATAATGAGAACAAAGATCGGATCAGCGGCGAGTTTGAACAGGTGAAGAATCAAGTCGTTCAGTACCTGCAAGCAAGAGAAGATAACAGGGCACTGGCTCAATTCGCCGAACGGTTGCGTCGTGGAGCCACGATACAAACATTTCTCACTGCGCCGGAGCCGCCCACCTACAATATCGCCACGGACGATCAGCCCACTAAGGGCAACGCCTCGGCCACGGTGACAATCGTCGAGTTTACAGACTTCCAGTGTCCTAGTTGCGCGCAATTGCATCCCGTGCTTGAGAAGCTGGCTGACGAGTATGCGGACCGTGTGAAGTTCGTAATACGCGACTTTCCGCTGGCGCAGCATAAGCAAGCTCTCAAGGCCGCCGAAGCCGCCGAGGCCGCGCGCGAACAAGGTAAGTATTGGGAATATGTCGCCCTGCTGTTTCGTAATCAGAAAGCGCTTGAAACGGATAAACTCAAAGAGTATGCGAGTCAGCTAAGTCTTGATCGCGTGAAGTTCGATCAAGCACTGGATACGGGGCGGTTCGCTGATAAAGTGCAGCGCGACCTTCAGGATGGCAATAAGCTTGGAGTCAACTCTACGCCGACCGTGTTCATCAACGGGCGGTCCATCAGTGACCGCTCCTATGAAGCGACGAAGAAGATGATCGACGCTGCGCTCAGGAACAGTACGAAGAAGTAGTCGGGAAATTCGGAAGCGGTTGATCAATGCACACTTGATGGAAGGATTGAACATGGAAGCGCTCGGCATGGTGGAATGCAGAGGGTTGGTGGCGATGATCGAAGCGGCGGATGCGATGGTTAAGGCCGCTAATGTGCGACTCGTCGGCTACGAAAAGATTGATGCGGGATTAGTGACGGCGATTGTGCGCGGCGAAGTCGGTGCGGTGCAGGCCGCGGTTGATGCGGGCGCGGCTGCCGCGAGGCGAATCGGCGAGGTCACTGCAACACATGTCATTCCGCGTCTCGCAACAGAAGTGGAGCAGAGCCTGCCCGTGCTTCATACCGGCGAGACCACGCGGAAAAAGATCAGCGGTTCAGTTAAAGCCCTAAGCTAAACGGATGCGCTTCTTTGAACGTCTTCGGGTCATCTCCAGTGCGCCTTCACCAATAAGCTAAAGCAACGTTCTGGGCGGTTCGTTAAAATTTGGCAGAACTGTTCGGTTCAGCAACGAAGCGGTACCCGACGCTCCTGACCGTCAACAAATGTCGAGGTTTAGACGGATCATCTTCGATGTATTTCCTGAGGCGGACAATAAAGTTGTCGATGGCGCGGGTGTCCGTATCTTCGCGCAAACCCCAGACCTCCTCAAGCATCGCTTTACGAGATACAGCTTTCCCGGCGTGCCGCACCAGGTAACGTAACAACTGGGCTTCCATCAAAGTCAAACGGACAATTCGATCACCGACGCGAAGTTCCAGCGAATTGAAATCGATAGCCTTTATACCAAAAACAAAAATCTCATCCGCTGCGTCGTGCGCCGCGCCGCGCCACTCAGTGCCTGTTTTAGGATCGTTAACGGGATGGTCAACCAATTGGGTTCCTGTGCGTGGTGAGCTACTTTGGTCACGATGCATCCACTCGCGCCGCCGCAGCAGGCTGCGTAAACGCGCGAGCAGTATCTGTAACTCAAAGGGTTTCGGGAGGTAGTCGTCCGCCCCGGCTTCGAATCCGCGCAGCACGTCTTCCGGGCGACCTCTCGCCGTCAGCATCAATACGGGAACAAACCGCCCGGCCTGGCGAAGCTCATGGGCAACGGCGAAACCGTCTTTTAAGCCGGGCAGCATCACATCCAACACCACCGCATCGTAACGATCCCCGGTTGCCGGCAGCAGCGCCCGTAGCGCCGCTTCGCCGTCGCCCACGACATCAACGTCGTAGCCTTCGGCTTTGAGGTTGAAGCGTAACCCATCGGCCAGATGTTGCTCGTCTTCAACGACTAATACTGCGCTCATCGCTTTCGTGCTCCTGGAAGTTGAATCGTAAACGTGCTGCCACGTCCCTCGCCAGCGCTTTCGGCAAGGACGCGACCGCCATGCTTTTTGACAACCGATTGCACGATAAAGAGGCCAAGCCCCGTTCCTTTGACACGTTGCATAGTTTGTCCCGGCACGCGGTAGAAGCGTCGGAAAACGCGTTTGAGTTCTTTGCTCGGAATCCCCACTCCCTGATCGATGATGCGTACCGTGACATACTTCGCGTCGCTGGCCGCAATTTCAACCGTAATCCGTACTTCTCTGCTCGAATACTTGACGGCGTTATCAAGCAGATTCAGGACGGCCGCGCGCAGCTCATCTTCATCGCCTATGACCACAGAGTGTCCTTCACCATTAACGGATTCGACGTACTGAAACGCGTTCACAGGCAGGTGGTAGCGCGTGCGCGCGAGGTCAATGCAGCCGCGCACCATCTCGCCGAGATCAATTGGTAAAGCGTTGAGCGGTTGTTTGCGATGACCGATCTGTCCGGCGCGCAAGACCTGCTCGACCGTGTGAAGCAGGCGATTGCTGTCCGCCAGCATGATGTCGTAAAACTCACGCCGCTTGTCCGCATCCACCTCGCGCGTTTGTAGCGTTTCAAGGTAAAGACGGATTGAGGCGAGCGGGGTTTTTAGTTCGTGCGTGACAGCATTAAGAAAGCTGTCCTGCTGCTCGTTGCGGCGTATCTCGCGCACTAAAAAAGTTGTATTAAGCACAAGACCGGCGATGATTGCGACGAAGAAGATAATGCCAAAGATCAGAAGAGCGACTTGACGCCAGTTGATAAAAATCCACCCGACGTTGAGCGCCACGGCCAATGCAACGAGGCATGCGCTGAATGTGATGAAGAAAGCAATTGATTTGCGACGGCCGCCGACGACGCGCATAATCAAGCATTGTAAGCTATGTGAGAATCTTCCGCTGCTTGTGCGACCACAAAAAGCGAGTGGAGCCTGCAATGTCTTATATCTTGCAGGCTCCATCCGAGGACTTTTGCTTATGAAACGTTATCGCCGACAAGGAATCGTCGTAGGGCAAAAAGGCTCGGCAGCCATAACAAAGCCATAAATGCTTCCACGGCTATGCCGACCCCGATCAGAACTTTGGTGCTCGTCTTAAGACAGTTGCCCTTGACTTTGACTTTTCTGACATCGCTGAACGCGACAGTCTTGGTTGTGCCCGACTTGGCGTCTGTGAGAGTAATAAGAATCTTTCATGACGTTGCTGACGCGTCCTGCTTCGGAGCTTAAATAGCATCGGCGTTTGCGGTGCTACGAAACACTCTCAGGCAGGGGAGCGTGCCCGTCTGATTTGACTTGTTTGACTTGCGGCGCACGACGCTGAGCGTTCACGTTAATCAACTTGATACCCTTTGCCAAACCGAGGAGTTGCAGTGTGCGTATGCCCCACCAGTTCATGTCAATCTCGTACCACGCAACCCCATGACGCGCCGCACTCGGATGCGCGTGATGGTTGTTGTGCC
>JACCTF010000269.1 GCA_013812565.1 Pyrinomonadaceae bacterium
CGCACAAACTCATCAGACTGCAGTAAAATAGTTTGTTCAACCATCGCAGCAGTAGAAGTTCAAGGTCCAAAGTCCAAAGTCAGAGAGCAGCTTAACGAAAGTCGTATCTAGTGCCAAAAGCAATGAGCAAAGATGGAAGGGACGAAATGGAAACGAACGCGAGCGAACTGTTAAGCCGCGAGCACGAGCAACTGGGTCAGGCGGTCATTCGTTTGATCGTCGAACACGCGCGCACGCTTGACGAGGTTCGCGTTTGCTCGGAAGCTACGCCCGCCGATCTCGAAAAGATTTTCGACGAACCGTTGCCGGTTGTGAGCAGCAACGCGGAAGATATTCTCGCACGCTTCGCGCGCGACATCCTTCCGCACGCCATGCAGATTGCCAGCCCGCGCTACTACGGTCTGTTCAATCCGACACCGCTCCCCATCGCCGTGTGGGCTGATGCCTTAAGCTCGGCCATAAATCAGAACGGCGCGGCTTGGCGCAACTCTCCTTCGGCGAGCATTATTGAAGCGCGCGTGCTTCGCTGGTTGTGCACGCTCATCGGTTACGGGGAAGAGAGTTTCGGCACTCTGACGAGCGGCGGCTCCGAAGCCAACCTCGTCGCGTTAAAGTGCGCACGCGACCACGCCGGAGAGATGGTGCGCACACAAGGACTGCGCGCTGTCGCTTCCTCCAAAAAAGCCTTCATCGTTTACGCTTCAAAGCAGTGCCACTACTCCCTGGAAAAGAGCGTGGACATCCTCGGACTCGGACGCGAGAGCCTGCGTACGATTGCGACGGATGACTGCTTTCATATTCGCATTAGTGCGCTTCGTGAGGAGATTGAACATGACTTGGCGGAAGGAAACACGCCGCTTTGCATTGTCGGCGTGGCGGGCGCAACTTCAACCGGGGTGGTTGATCCGCTGGGCGAATTGGCAGACATCGCTGAGCAATACGAGCTGTGGTTCCACGTCGATGCGGCTTACGGCGGCGCGCTCGCTTTCTCGGAAAAGTACAAAGAACGCTTGCGCGGCATAGAGCGCGCCCGTTCGATAACGATTGATCCGCACAAGTGGATGTTTGTGCCGTTTGCCTGTGGCGCGGTGCTCGTGCGCGACGGCGCGAAGGTGTTGCGCGATGCATTTGATATTACGCCGGAGTATTTGAGCGAAGATCGTGGCGGGGCTGATACGGCAAGCGACTTCTTCCGCTATGGTCAACTCGGCACGCGTCGCTTCAATGCGTTGAAGTTGTGGATGGCGCTGAAATGCATGGGCATCCGGGGATATTCGGAAGTTGTTGAGCGGCACATCGAACTAACTCACTACTTTGCGCAGCGAATCGATGAACTGAAGGATTTTGAGCGGATCGGCCCGATTGAGACCGCTGTCTGCTGTTTTCGTTTTCTCCCTGAAGAAGTGCGTTGCTTGAACGAGACAGAGCATGATCGCTGGCAGAGAGCTTTGCAGCAGCGTGTTGAACGAAGCGGCGCAGCCTGGCTTGCCACCACTGTGCTTCACGGGCGGCGCGCCCTGCGCGTCAATATCAACAGTTTCCTCACCGAACAGCGTCATATCGATGATCTGGTAGAATTGCTGCGGCGCGAAAGCCAAGAGTTGATGACGGAGAGGAAAGCGTGATGAAGTTCCAATCGCTTAAAAAAATCGCGGTGGATGCAATGTACGTCTTGCTCTTAGCAGCATTGTTGATTGCATCTACCACAGTGAAGGCACAGCAGAAAGCATCTGCCGGTGTGCGTTCGCTGCCAGCCATCGGTTCACGCCAGCAATTCGATGAGTTGGCGCGCGTCTACACCGATGCGACCTATGCGTTGCCGCATGTCATCTTTGTGATCGACCGCAAAGAGGAGAACAAAATCTATTACGTCAACTCAAAGCGCTATCGGTTTCATCGCGACTTCGTCAACGGCACGTATCTATCGCTTGAACGCGGGCAACAGTTTTTCGAAAACAACTACCTCAAGCCAAACCGTAGATTTATTTTAGGAACTATCGCTTATCAAACGCCGGTGCGTCGCTGGACTTTTGAGTTTTGGGAAGGCGACCTGATTTCTATTGCGCAGATCAAAGAAGCATCGGATGTCGTCAATCGAACCTTCTTCGAACGAGTAGCCTATAAGCCAAATTCGCTCAGGCAAGAGGAGGCTTCGGCTTCAACCCAGGGGATGGAGCGCGTGCTGCAAAGCGACATCGCGCGCGAACAAGAGTATCAACCGCTCAATCTCGCGCGCGGGCTTGGGCGCATCCATATCATCAACAAATTGGATGAGCATGTAGAGATCGGCTCAAACGAAATTCTCGTGCTTAACGAAGTGCCGATTCATCTTCCGCCGGTCGCCGGAATCATCACCACTAAACCCTCCACGCCGCTGTCGCATATCAATCTGCTCGCCAAATCTTGGGGCGTGCCAAACGCGTACATCAAGAATGCGCAGGAGCTCTTCCGTCAGTATGACGGCTGGTGGGTGGCGCTAGAGACAATGCCGGATAAGTATTCGATCCGGCGCGCTGACTTAAATCAACTGCGCGAGTATCAGAAGCGACTCGCCGAACGTCAGGATGCGCTCAGTCCGCGCTTTGATCTATCGGTGAAGCGTTTAGTCGCTTTGAGCGAACAACGCGCGAGGTCTGTTGTCGCTTACGGAGCAAAGTCAGCGAACCTTGGCGAGGTAATCAACGCTCGCCTTCCCGGCATCGTTGTGCCGAATGGATGGACGATCCCGTTCTTTTACTATAATCAATTTATCAGAGAGAATAAGCTGGAAGAACCGATCTATGAGATGATGAATGACCAACGCTTCGTTCATGATCCGGCTTATCGTCGCCAGCGTCTCGCCGCGATGCGCGAGAAGATTACTCGTGGGCGAGTGAATGAAAATCTTCAACGGGAGGTTTGGCGGCGGGCGCATTTGCCTGAGTATGAAAGCAAAGGATTGTTTGTGCGCAGCTCGTCAAACACGGAAGATTTACTGAACTTCAGCGGGGCGGGGCTTTACTCAACTGTGCCGAACGTGCGCGGTGATCGGGAGTTGATCGAAGCGATTAAAGTTGTGTGGGCCAGTTTGTGGAACTTCGAGGCTTACGAAGCGCGCGAACAGGCAGGCGTTGACCATTCCAAAGTTTTCATGGCCGTGCTGGTGCAAGAAGGCGTCAACGCTGAGAGCGCAGGCGTGATGATCACCACCGACCCGTATGATAGAGAAAACAGAGATGCTACTTACATCAGTGCGAAGCGCGGCCTCGGCATACGTGTCGTCGAAGGTGAGAAGATCGCGGAACAGATCATCTTTCGCCCGCAGAGCAATGCCGTGCAGGTCTTGACGCGTTCGGCGGAAGATAGTCTCCTGACATTTGATGACCAAGGGGGCGTTCGAGAAATTGCCATCACAGGTGAACGCCGTGTGCTGACAGACGCCGTCATACGCCGTCTCGCGCGCTCTGCCGCTCAGATCAAACGTATTTTCAAAGGTCGCGAACAAGATATTGAATGGGTTTATTCAGACGGGCAAGTTTACATTGTGCAGTCTCGTCCATACATTGCAGGAAATTGAGGAACGATGATGGTGATGAAACAGAAGCTAGTTGTTGGGTGCATAGTCATTTGTGCGACGGCGATGATGGTTAACTTGAGTGGATGCCGTAGCAGCGCGCCGTCTGCCACAGATCAAGCGGCGATAAGTGCGACGGGCACCGCGTCGCCGTCACCTCCGTTAAGCGCCAATGCTCTGCCGACCGCCGCACCGCCGAACATGGGCGAGCCTATCGACACATCGAAGCATGACGCCGAGATCGTGAAGTTAGAGAAGCAAGCGCAAAAGAGTCCCGGCGATGAAACAACGCGCACAGCTTTGGCGCAAGCGTACCTGGCGCGGGCCAACGCCTTGAAGGACGCGCGTCAATACCGTGTTGCCCTAGGAGATTACCGGCGCGCCCTTCGCTATGATCCCGACAACGTGGAAGCGCAGCAAATGGCCGCAGTAATTGTGAGTATCATGAAGGAAATGAATCGTGAAGTGCCGGTAGAAGGAGAGGAACCAGTGCCGCTTGCCATCACACCCGACACAAGTGAGGATGAGGAAGGTGCAGCCAGCCCATCGACAAAGAAAACTCCGCGAACGCGCAACACCCAATCCGGTAAACAATGATGTTAGGCAACCACAATGAAGCAATGCACGTCCACGTTTTTAACTTATTGTTAACTGCTTCTCACGCATCACTCATCACTACTTTATGTTAATCATCCCCGCGATTGATCTCAAAGATGGTCGGTGCGTGCGTTTGACGCAAGGGCGCAAGGCGGACGTCAAAGTTTATGACGGCGATCCGGTTGAGATTGCTAAACGCTTCGAAGATGCCGGAGCGCGTATGCTGCATGTCGTTGACTTGGACGGCGCGTTTGTCGGTGGCGATTCACGCAATCGCAAAGTGGTACGGCGCATCATTCGCGCCTTAGAAATTCCAGTGCAGTTTGGCGGCGGCCTTCGCAGCGTGGGCGACGTGCAGCAGATGATTGAGTATGGCGCGGCACAAGTGGTGATCGGCACGCTCGCCGCTGAGTCGCCGGAGACGCTGGAAAGCTTTGTACAGCTTTTTGGGTTTCGCATCGCGGTC
>JACCTF010000279.1 GCA_013812565.1 Pyrinomonadaceae bacterium
CTATCGTTCTAGCGATACTCGCATTTCTGATGAGTAGGCGAGTGCGACGCTTCTTCGTAAGATCGGCGGCTGTTGCGGGTAAAATTTAGGATCAATGAATGTCAGTTGGTTACGCCATCTTCATTTCCCTCGGAGCCTGTGCGATAGCGGCTGCATTAGGTAGGCGACACCGATTCGCGGGAAAATGGGCCATTTCACTCGTCAACCTGTCGAGAAAGCGCCCTGACCAAAAACTTGCTGCAAAGTCGAGTGCAAAACCTCAATGTTTTTGCCTTTTATCGCGCCTCAGAAGGCATGACCAAAATCTGTTGAATTAGGCCAGAGGCATTTTGACGCCAAGCAAAGTCACGTAAGAGCGTCGCTTACGGTATATGGCCCATTTTCCCGCGAATCGTTGCCTTAGCCCAAATAGTGCGGATTATCGAATCTGTACTGCTGAAGATTTGTAACTACCTCGGCAATGTCACATTTCAAAGCAGGTCTAACGGTTTGATAAAGTTAGACTTGTGTTGAAAAATAAGAGAAGCATTAAGAGAAGCGAGCGAGCTTCTCGAAAAGAGAAAGAACAAAGAAAGAAAGTCTTTCGTGCCAAGTCATGGGGGCTGCCACGCGAAGCCGTTCGTAGTTTGAGCCAGCGGCTTCAAGGTTTTCATCAGCGTTATGCTTGGTGCTTTCAAACCAAGACGCGCGATGCCAGTCACAGAGCCTTTGAGTATGTGAGCGGCTTGCTGCGGATGACTTCCGAGCGCAACTTTGCCACCATCGGACGCATGACCCATTCTGCGGAACAAAACATGCACCACTTTATGAGCAATTCTCCTTGGTCTGGCCGGGATGTTTTGCTCCAAGTGCGTGCAGAGATACAAGCAGTCGCAGAGTTTCAAGCGGGCGGCATGTTGTTGTTGGATGAGAGTGCGGACGAGAAAGCTTCCGACAAAAGCGTGGGTGCCGGCAAACAGCATAACGGCAGACTCGGAAAAGTCGAGACCAGTCAGGTCGGGACTTTTCTGGCTTACGTCAATCAGAATGTCTGGACGTGGATTGATGCCGAGTTGTTTTTGCCTGCCGCTTGGTTCAACCGGAAGAAGGCGGCGTTGTGCAAGAAGTTGGGCGTGCCTCGGGAGCGCAAGTTTGCGACGAAGATCGAACTGGGTTACCAGATGATTGAGCGCGTCGCCGCAGAGGGCTTCCCCTTTGAAGCGGTTGGTTTTGATGCTCTATATGGGCGTTCTCTGTGGTTGCGGCGCAAATTGTGGGAGGCCTCGATCACCTACATGGGTGACATTCCCGAAGACACGCGCGTTTATTTGACGGAGCCTGAATATGGCTTGCCACAAAGCAAAACAGGCAAGAAACCTTACACGAGACGCAGGGTGTTGTGCGAAGACAAAGGCGTTGAAGTTCGCTCTCTGGTTCGCCACCTGGAATTCAACCCGGTGCGGGTGCGAGCCGTGGAAAGAGGCTTTCTCTGTAATGAGTTTGCTCGCTTGCGCGTGTGGACGGCTAAAGATGAGTATGAGCCACGAGAAGAGACTTTGCTTGTCAGAAGAGACGCGGAAGGCAAACTTCATTATGCTTTGAGTAACGCTGCGGCATCCACGCCAATAGAGAAACTGGCGTGGATGAAATGCGCCCGTCATTTTATCGAGCGCTCGAATCAAGATGCCAAAAGCGAACTCGGCTATGCGGACTTTCGCGCGCAGAAATACCTAGCTTGGGAGCATCACTTGGCGCTGACGGTGTTGGCCAGTTGGTTCATCGCGCAAACGCAGCATGAGTGGCAATTGAAGTATGAACGAGATGACAGTTTGAAAGCGGAGTTTGAGAGTGAAGTCTTGCCTCGGCTGTCGATGGCCAACGTGCGCGAGATGCTGCGCGCCGCGATGCCCTTGCCACAACTGACACCGGATGAGGCCACAAACTTGGTCGTCCGGCATCTTGTCAACCGGGCGAGGTCGCGCAAAAGTCGAATAAAACATGCAAATTATCGAATGTCGCCTTCTTGATTTCTAATGTGACATTGCCGAGGTAGTTACGTGTTCTTTCCGCTTTGCAAGTGGCTCTCCCGCACATTTGATGACGCGGTGGTGTTAGCCTCAGCGCCAGAGCAGTTTACAGCCTTCGGTCAAATTGAGATAGAATTCCGGTAAGACTTTGCTCGCTTAAGGCTTACCGATTTCAGCGTCATCAAATGTGCGGATGAACCGCACTGATCGTGATCAAAGATTCCGGAGGATTGTGACCATCGTTTCCGCCATGAACGTGACCGGATTTCGCTGCCAGCGGAATCCGTGATCACGACGGCGGATTCCGCGATCACATTCCCCGCCATCCTTTTAACGCCCTTTACTATCGAGACGCGGCGCTGGATTCCTTAGACCAGTCTGTCAGACGCTTCACTCCATCTTAACCACGATGGAGGTCAACCGAAGCCATGCCAGCACCAAGGATTCCGATGCGCCAACTCAAAGAACTCTTACGCCTCAAGTACGCCGCCGGGCTGTCGCACCGCCAGATCGCCACCAGCCTTAACATCTCGACCGGCGTTGTCAGCAAATAC
>JACCTF010000294.1 GCA_013812565.1 Pyrinomonadaceae bacterium
GTTCTACAGCTCCCGAGAAAACAATTAAAGTTACGACGAGCGTCGATCCCGGCATTATGCGGTTCGTTGCTCGCCGCAAGATTGATTCAGTTTTCACTGCGAACACCAGCACAAAGCTAATTAAGTACAGGGCCAGTGGGATAACCCACAGCAGGGGAACGGCGGCGATGTCGGTCGTGATGAACGTCGTCACACCAAGCACCAGGCTCGACGGCACAAAAGCTAACATCGTCCACCGCAACCGTTGTTTGAGGGTAACCTGCGGATGCTGATCCTTAGCCATCGTTGAAGTCTTTTGTTCATCCTGTCGCGCTGGGTCTATTCGCTCCAGATCAGTTGAGATTGACTGCCATAACATAATCACACAGGCACAAACCAGGATGACCAGACCCAGGTAGACTCCGGCCCACAGCCAACTCTGTTGATAAAGTTTCAGGTTGGGTTCAAGCAGGGTTGGAAACGCGATGAGCGCCAGCAGGCTGCCCGCGTTGCTCGCCGCATATAAGAAGTATGGATCGCCCGCCGAAGGATGCAGCGACTCGGAGAACCATTTTTG
The DNA here is from genome assembly GCA_013812565.1 of Pyrinomonadaceae bacterium. GTDB lineage: Bacteria > Acidobacteriota > Blastocatellia > Pyrinomonadales > Pyrinomonadaceae > JACCTF01. The sequence continues at coordinate 557 of JACCTF010000294.1, forward strand.
CAATAAGGGGGCGCTGGCCGAGACAACAAAAAACGGGACGGCCAACGCGCTCATCAAGGAACCGACAAGCCAAGGGATCGGATTCCCCCCCGCCGGTACGGAACCGATCACGTTTTCTGAAACCGTAATCGGAAGCAGAAGAGCGGCAAGGAGCAAGAGCGCGAGGTGCAGCAACGCCTGCCGTCGCACTGTCAGCCACCGAACTGAGGCGAGAACATAAGCGTACCCCACGAGCAGCATGCCCTGAAAAAAGAGCATACAGGTATTCCAAACCGCAGGCGTTCCTCCCAAGTGCGGCAACAGCATCTTGGCGACGAGCGGCTGAATCCAGAATAGTAGAAATGCGCTAACAAGAAGCGTCGCAGCAAACAAAAAGGTCATACGATACCCATAAGAATTCAGACTACTTCGATTATTTGCGCGTCCAACCGACCATCCCACACAGACAACCGCGCAACGGTGACGGGCAGACGAAAGCGCCGCGGCCCTGCGCTACCCGGATTCAAAAAGAGCACGCCGTCGCGATTCTCGATCAAAGGTTTATGAGAATGTCCGCTGATAATAGCACCGAAGCCCGCGACTGCCGGATCACAGTCAAGTTCCTTCAAATCATGAAGCACATATAGGCGCGCCGCTCCGATCTCGACCACTTCTCTTTCTGGTAGTGCGGCTGTCCATTCATCTCGGTCGATGTTGCCGCGCACCGCAATCACAGGGGCGATGCTTTGCAAATTCTCAAGCACCCCTGGCTTCCCGACATCCCCGGCATGCACAATCAAGTCGGAACCTTGCAGGAGATTGATGGCCTCGGGTCGCATCAGGCCGTGGGTGTCTGAGATGACACCGATTAGAAATTTACCAGCGTGTTGTAACCGGCTCGGCATCGCCACTATTTTCGGTTCGCGCAGTCTTTGTTTCAAACGGCAAAGAAAACATCCTCTTACCGTCACCGAACTCTCTGTCTATAAAGTCGCACCTTTGAAACCGGCGCTTATCATGGCAAACTTACGTTAACAAAATGTGCGACCTTGGATAGATTGTTAGTGATAGGCTGCACATTACTACAGAGGAACCCGACGCGCATTAATCGATCATGGTTCTTAAATAAATACGATCAAGGAGCGGGACGAATCCCGCTTCCTTGAGCAATCACAACAACCGTTCTACTAATAAATCAAGGAGAAGAATGAGATGAGTAAATATGCTGATTTTACACAGGACATGAAGAAGCTTGGTGAGATGATCAACGACATCGAGTTTGCGATGCTGACGACCGTGGATGAAGACGGTTCCTTGCGCAGCCGTCCGATGGCAACTCAGCAAGATGAATTCAACGGCACGCTCTACTACTTCACTTATGGCAATTCGCACAAGGTAATGGAAGTCAGACAAAGCAACGAGGTAAACGTCTCTTACGCCCGCCCGGACAAGCAGCAGTATGTTTCACTATCAGGAACCGCGAGTTTGTCGCGCGACCGAGCGAAGATGGCAGAGCTGTGGAACCCGGCACTGAAGGCATGGTTTCCGAAAGGCTTGGATGAGCCGGACATCGCGTTGCTGCAGGTAGACGTTAAGAAAGCCGAATATTGGGATTCGCCGTCGAGTGCCGTTGCGCACGTTGTCGGGTTAGCTAAAGCGCTTGTCACCGGTCAAGCTGCAAGCGGCGGTGAAGACAAGAAACTCGACCTTGAAGCGGGCGTCTCAAAGTCAGTTTCATAAAGCCGCTTTAAACCTTGGCGCTCTTGGCGATTTTGTACTTGAATAGGTAGTGGTTCAGTTGCGGAAGAGGCAGAAGGCGCGACCGTGAGGGAGGGTGTTGGTCCATACGCTATAGCTTCCGCGCGAACTTCTGCCACGCTCACCCCCTGATTATGCCACCACCGTTGAGGGGCTGGTTGGCCCTGCATCAATTTTATCTTTAGCGAAGATTGTTCATACCCGCGCTTCGTGGGTTCGTTACGTGACCGAGGCCGTCTCGGCAATATGCGCTGGCTGGTTCGATCTAGGGGCGGTTGTTGCTTCGACGACTTTACTTGTTTCTGGTCGCAGCTTCGCTGAACCGGGGCGGATTCGTCCGGCCTCGCACGCCCGTATGAACGCTTCAACGATCCGTGGATCATAGCGCGTGCCGACAAAACTCTTGATGCGTGCAATCGCATCTTCGAAGTTCATTGCTTGCTGGTATGGCCGCTCAGTGGTCATGGCATCGAAAGTGTCGGCGACGGCGATGACGCGCGGCAGCAGTGGGAGTTGTTCGTCGCGAAGCCCTTGCGGGTAACCGCGCCCGTCCACCATTTCGTGGTGCATGAGGATGCCCGGCAGAAATTCGCGCATCACGGGAATCTGCGACATGATCTTATAGCCTTTACCGGGATGCTCTTTCATCAGCTCATACTCTTCGGCGGTCAGAGGTGTGGTCTTTTTCAGAATCGCATCATCAATCGCGATCTTCCCGACATCATGCAGCAGAGCGCTGATCCTAATCTTCTCAATCTCATTCTCGGCTAGGCCAAGGCTCTGCGCAATCGCGACGGAGAAACGCGAGACGCGCTCGGAGTGGCCTCGCGTGTACGGGTCTTTGCCGTCGATGGCGGCGGCAAAAGCTTTCACTGTGCCGAGGAAGAGTTGCCGGTTTTCCTCTGCGGCGTGACGTAGATCTTCGATAAAACTTTCAAGCTGATCAGTCATCGAGTTGAAGGAACGTCCGAGTTCACCCAACTCCGTACGGCTTTGCACATGTATGCGCTGCGAAAAGTCTCCGGCCGCGATACGACGCGCGCCGTCCGCGAGGTCGCGCACGGGACGGGTCAGTTGTTTCGCAAAGAGCAAGCCGATCAGCAATGCGAAGACGGCGGCCAGCAGGCTGATCGCAAGGGTTTGCCAACGCATGTCGCTGACCGAACGCAGCGCCGCGTGTTCATCCTGTATCGCGATCACGCCGAGGCGCGCCTGGGCGTCGAGTTCCGCAGTGGCATAGGAGCCGAGCATCTCGATCTGTCGTCCTTCGCGTTCGATGGTGAACGGCGCGAGCGCAGATTGAACTTGCGCGCCCGACGCAATCCAATCCTGCACAACTTTCAAATCGGTCATTGACTGCGCAGAGAAAGCGACGCGCGCTTCGGGGTGGGCGACGGCGCGGCCCTCGGCATTTACCACAAAGATGACAGGCAAACCCTGGTCGAGCAGTTCGCGCTCGCTCTTCGAAACAGATTGCTGAACAGTATCAAAAACTTCTTGGAAAGAGATGATCGCCACCACGGCCGCGACCACTTCATCGCCACTCGCTCCGCCCATTACCGGCGCTGCAACCGCCCATCCCATCTCCTGGCTTGAGCGGATAATGCGCGGCAAGCTGATCACAAGGCCGCGCCCGCTCATGTGCGCCAGCCCCTCGCCCACTTGCTCGTCAACCTCCTCGCGCCCAATCACATCCGGCTTGTAAGCGACGTGCGGCTCGCCGCTAATCGGCAGAATGGCAAGCGCGATTAAGTTCGCGTCCTGCTGCAAGGTCTTCTGCAGACGAACGTCGCTTCCCTCTTCTTTGAGAATGCGGACGTCACCAGCCAACTCGAAAGCGCGCGCCAGACCCGTCACGACCTCGCGGTAACGCTGTCCGTAAAGCTCAATCTGCCGAGCTTTGTCTTGGACAAGCTGCGCTTGGTAACGCCCCTCAATCGCGCGCAGTTCGTCGGCGCTTCGCTCAGACAGCAACCATCCGGCAAGCGCTAGCGGCAAAAGGCCCACCACCAACAGCGTTCCAAGAACAATATAAAGCAGGCGCGTGCGCTTGAAAGTCTCAGACATAATTTCTAAAAAGGATGAGGAATCAGTAAAGCAGGGAGTGTCGAGTTTGGGGATGAACTATTTACGGAAGTATTCTGGAGGCACTTCGTGCAAATTTTTGAAATACGGAGGACCGTAGCTAACCGAACCAGACTCATAGTAGTTTGCCTAGCCAACCTTGTCAACGTTGTTTATCACGGGTAATTTGTATTTTCATCGACTGATCTGAGGCCGGGGGTATTACCACACTACTTTTATCGGCCGGAGGTTTACGCGCCGCGTCTAACACTACGACAGGATGCTTGATCGCAGGCATTTACCGGAAGTGGTCTGACGGGTGCGGCCGCGCGAAGATAAAGTATGAACATGGAGCTAAGCGACGAGCATCTCGTGGAGCACGCCCTCGCAGGCGAAACGAAGGCTTTTGACGAAATCATGCGCCGTTGGCAGCGACGCATCCATGCGCTCTGCACGGGCATACTCGCTTCCCCGGAAGATGCGCGCGACGCAACGCAGGAAACGTTTTTAGCGGCATTTCGCAACCTCAAAGGTTTTCGTGGCGAAGCCAAGGTGTCGTCGTGGCTGCACCGCATCGCGATCAACCAGTGCATCTCACGGGGGCGGCGTGCACGCGTACGCCCTGAAACGTCGCTTGACGAGGAAACGGATTTGAACGGCGCAGGAAGCGTTGTAGCGTCCGCGCGCGAATCGCCTGCGCGCCAGGTTGAAAGCAGTGATCGAAGGGAAGCAGTGCGCCGAGCCGTCGGCGCGCTGCCCCCGGAGCTACGTCACATAGTCATTATGAAAGAGTTTGAAGAGCTTACCTTTCAGGAGATTGCCGACATTCTCGATCTTCCGTTGAGCACGGTGAAGAGTCGGCTTTACACAGCCTTGAAG
>JACCTF010000307.1 GCA_013812565.1 Pyrinomonadaceae bacterium
ACGTGGTTTTGGAAGTGTCGTTCAAGCAGGGCGATGAATGTCTATGTATGAGCAAGTTAGTTTTACGGAGATGCGCAGCTAATACAAAATTAGAACATCGAAGGTTTGCAATCTCGCCTGAATTGTCACAGAATACCGCCCGAAACTTGACGCACAGATAACCTTGTTCCCCAGTCCATATCTGACAAACTCAATGATTGAAAAACTAATTTAGAGGCCAACGCAGTATGAGCACTAACGTATCCACCAGCGACACACCGCAAGCTTCGCTCCGGTTGTCGGAGAAGCCAGAGACAACAGAGCAGAAGACGACCGTCAAGCGCCAGTTTGTCAATTTCGCTTTCTACCATGTGCGCCCCGAATGGCGCATGTTGGGTGAGGCAGAGAGAGAAGCGGGCAAGGAAGAATTTCTCCGCGCGGTCGAAGGGTTCAAGCCTGATCTAGTGATGAACACTTACTCGCTGATAGGACTCCGAACCGATGTCGATTTTATGATCTGGCGCATCGGCTACAGTCTCGACCCCATTCAGGAGATGACCGCGCAGCTCAATCAAACAGGGCTTGGCCGCTATCTCGAAGCGACCCGATCATTCCTTTCGATGACAAAGCGCTCGATGTACATGGACAAAGAGCATCCTGAACATGACGAAGATCGTCTTCATATCATCCCGGGCAAAGGCCAGTACCTGTTCGTTTATCCGTTCGTCAAAACCCGCCAGTGGTACATGCTGCCGCACGAAGAACGGCAGGAGTTGATGGATGAACACATCCGTATCGGCTCCAAGTATCGCTCGGTCAAGCTGCATACAACCTACTCATTTGGTCTCGACGATCAAGAGTTTGTCGTGGCGTTTGAGACCGATTATCCAGCGGATTTTCTTGATCTCGTCCAGGAGTTGCGCGAAACCAAAGCAAGCGTCTACACATTGCGCGACACGCCGATGTACACATGCCGTCGTCAATCATTGACGGAGTGTTTGAAAGCGCTCGGTTAACAGCAGAGCTTCGACGCTCCACAGTATCTTCACTCGAAAATGTAGCGCCAGCTTTCACGGTTGGCGCTACAAGTTTTATGAAGCTGCTTAACATGCGCGACGAAAAGCTTCTTGAACTTGCCCCTAAACTGATTTCACTTAAGTGTATGGCAAGCGGCGGTTCACCACAGAGGCATAGAGCCAAGCCACAGAGGTTCACAGAGGAAAGCTGTTCTACTGTCTGTGAACCTCTGTGTAACCTCTGTGCCTCTGTGGTGAAGATCAACTTACCCATCATTCAACTAAGCAGTGCTCTATGTCTAATCGTTCATCTTCTTTGTTTGATTGGCATAGCGCAAACTCCTCCATCCGCAAGTCCGCCCCGCGAACCCGCCCCGCACTATGAGTATCTATGGTACGAAGCCGAGAACATGCGCGGCTTTGCGACCACTGAGAAGAATGAGCCGATCTTAAATCCGTCATGGATGAATGCTTCGCGCGCCAAAGCGCCGGGATGGGGCATCAACGGTCCGGGCGTATCGGCCGAATGGTCGCAAGGGGGCGAGAGCGAATGGAACTCGGCGGCGGCAAGCAGCGATGAAACACGAGCCTCCATCTATCAGGAAGTGGAAGTGCCGCAGGCCGGAGCGTACAAGCTTTGGGTGCGTTATGCCGACTGGACAGGCAAAGCTGAGAACTTCACCGTGCGCGTTTCGCAGCAAGGGCGGGAAGTGTTCCGTCATGAGTTCGGCGCAAACTCCCTGGTTGATACGCATGATGAAACGAGCATGTACTGGGGTTGGTCCTTTGCTTGGGACAACGCGCAGGCTACGCTCGCTAAAGGCCCGGCACGCATCTCGATTGAGATTGAAAAAGCTGCGGAAGCGCGTCGTCATGTTGACTGCATACTCGTCACAAACGATTCCGCCTTTGTGCCGGACGGTCGCCGCAAACCGCCGTTTGCCGCTGAGCGCGTACTGCGTGACTGGTCTACAACGCGCGCTTCGCTTCTGTCGCTTATCGAAAACGAAACAGCGATTCCCTCTCATTGGCGGCGACCCGTCATTGCAGGCCGCGACTTCCTAATTCCCTGGAACATCTCGCCGGAGTTCTGGAAGCTATACGACAAGCCGTCCGCCGAACGACCCCGCCGCCCCTTTAACGCTGAGCCGGTCGAAGATTTTGTGAATCGCTACAAAGGTCAAGCGGACGTGCCGATCTTTGCTTCCAACCTCGTTGTGCCGGTCGTTTATATCAACGAGCTTCCAGAGCTTCTTCAAGAAAATAGTTCCTTTCTTCGCTACTTACGCGAAACACGTTCGCCCTTTGCCGTGCTCATCAACTACGGCACCGCACAAATGTCAGAGTCGGCAGGGCAAGCTGCTTGGAAGTTACTTAACGGCGAATTGCGTGAGCAGTTCATCGGGTGGATCTCCGGCGAAAGCATCGGATACGTTTGGGAAGATGTGGCGAATAATCTCCGTCTATCACACGCCATGTCGCGCCATGAATTGCTCGAAACTTACCGCGCTGCTTACACACGGGCGCTTGAGAAAAAATGGAGCGCGCTGTTTCACACTCCGACCGGGCCAATGTGGAGCAAACTGATTCCGGCGCAATCAACGTCAAGCACCGCGTATGCGCACGCGCTTGGCCGTTGGGGCTGTTCGGTGATTGGGCTTGAGACATCGGCAGTGCAACCCATAACAGCGATGCGTATTGCATTCACGCGCGGTGCCGCCAGGCAGTACAACAAAGCTTTTCTCTATTACCACGCGCCGAACTTTGGCGACACGGCAACGACGTTCACCAAACAGCAGAACTTCGCCGGGCCGGACAACTTCTTTCACTCCCGGTATGGCGCGACGATGGGACCGTCGCTCAGTTGGTATCGCAAAAGCTACTATCTCTATTACATGGCGGGCGCGTCGGCGATCTATCTGGAACAAGGCTTTGATCAGTTCTTCAAACCCGGCCCTGGTGAACATCCTTTTCAGCTAAACCCGCTGGGGCGCATCACCGATGAGTTTATAAGTTTCGTCCAGAAACATCCTGACCGGGGCACGCCTTATACGCCCATCGCGTTTCTACTCGATCCGGCACACGGCTGGGACATGACCGACTACCCGCACTGGCCCTTCGGCGTTTCGCAGATCAACCGCAGTGATCGAGCGTTGCGTGAGCTTCTCGGCGCGGCATACTACCCGGCGCTTGTTACCGAGGGCGAACCGGCTTCGGCTGACCGTCAATCTTTTGTGGCCGGCGTTTTCGGCGACATCTTTGACGTACTCGTTGCGTCAGACCAGGCTTCAGAAAAGCATTCAGACAAAGGGTCTGTAATAGGCTCTGTAAAGGGAAGCGAAGCGATTGACTCCTACCGCGCGCTGGTTGTCGGCGGCCGCATTGAGTGGTCGCGCGAGTGGGCGAAGCGACTCGAAGACTATGTGCGGCGCGGCGGCGTCGTTGTCTTAAACGCGGCGCAAATCAAAGGCTTGCCAAGTGAGTCGCTCGGCGTTCGCTCGCTCAATGATGTGATGGAAGCAGACGACGCGCGGTGCCTTATTCCAAATGAACAGTCAGTGAATTTAAGCAGCCAGAGATTCCGCTACGAGCGCATCGCTCTGCGGCCAGGCGCGCGGAGCCTGATTGAAACAACGACCGGTGATCCTTTGATTACGGTCAATCGCGTGGGGCGCGGCCGCATCATCTTCTGCGCCGTGCCCGATCTGCTCGGCTTGGACGAACGCCTCGTGCCCGCGGCAGCACATCTCTTAATGCATCTCTTTACCGAAGCGATGCCGGTGCGCGTTGATGGCGAAGTGCAATACCTCATTAACCGAACGGAGCGCGGCTGGATTGTCACGTTGATCAACAATCGTGGCGTCTTCAAACCACAGCAGGGAATGGCACAGGTTGATCGAAGCGCGAGCGTCGAAGCCAGTGTGAGCCTTCGTGAAACTCACATCGAGCAAGCCGGCGAATGGACAAGCAATGTGCGACTTGATGTTGCACGCAAGAGCGGATCAGACAGCGTCCGCCTGGCAGTAGCTCCCGGCGGCCTCGCCATCGTTGAATTGATTGAACGACGCTAGAGAGATTGGACATTTATAATCGCTTCTTTTAGGATGCGGCCACGCTGTCACAAAGCTTGGTGCGTTCACCAAGCGGGACTGGGAGGAATAGGCGAATGGTTTCACTCGCTGTTGGTGTGCTCTGCTCTGTCTGCTTGGTAACGCTTCGTTTGGCTGCGGCACAACTCCACGCTCGACAACTGTTCGTGCGGTTGTTCGCTGCGGGCAGCAGAACAAACTCATATGCTTTAACAACCGGCGAGTTAAGCGATTACCACTCTGCACAACGAAAGAGTTCTCATTGTGCAGGAAACATCAAAGGGTAAAGTTTTCAGGTGTATGAAGGTTGCAAGAAAGTTTTTGATCAGCGGAGAAGTGCAGGGCGTCGGGTATCGTTTCTTCGCGCAACGCGTCGCGGCACGTCACCAAGTCGTCGGCTACGTGCGTAATTTGCCAGACGGTCGCGTTGAAGTTATTGCCGAAGGTTCCCGGGCAAATGTGGTAGCGCTCAACAAAGATCTACTAAGCGGCCCCACCCATGCTGTCATCAGTAATATTGAAGAGATCGACATCGAACCGAGCGGCGCATATTCTTCTTTTCGCGTTGAGCGGTAAGAATTAGAAGATATAGAGCGATTTGAAGATTCGCATATGTTGAAGGAGAAAGGAATGTCACCAGCTACGACTGAAGCCAGGACTGATCTTAAATCTTTGATTCGTGAGGTGCCGGATTTTCCAAAGCCCGGCATTAACTTCTACGACATCACGACGCTTCTCAAACATCCGGCGGGTTTGCGTCAAACCGTCGATGAACTCGCCGCCCAGTTTGCCGACACGCCTGTTGATGCTGTTATTGGAATTGAAGCGCGCGGTTTCATCTTTGCTCCAGCCCTTGCCTACCAGATGAACGCGGGCTTTGTCCCGGTGCGTAAACCGCGCAAGCTTCCGGCGGAATGCGCCTCGATCTCCTATGATCTAGAGTACGGACAAGACACGCTGGAGATTCACCGCGATGCGGTCGGTGACGGTCATCGCGTCCTGATTGCAGATGATCTGCTGGCGACGGGGGGCACCGCCAAAGCCGTGATCAATCTCGTCGAAGGTCTCGGCGG
>JACCTF010000316.1 GCA_013812565.1 Pyrinomonadaceae bacterium
CAGAAGGGCTATTTGGATAGGTCAATTTTCCAAACTGAGAATTGCTGGGCGCTTCGTCCGTCAGAGTTTATCTTTCTCGAAGTCAGTGGTGATGCACGAGGCTTGTTTGCGGCTGTTTCTGCATTGCCATAACTGTAGTCGGGCTATCACCCTGATGTGAGCCACTACCAAAAATCTGAAAATCACGCGCGAGTTGAGGATTGTCTATCGCAGAGACAAGCACCTGCCGCGCTCCGCCGTCGAGTTCATCGAACTAGCGCAACAACACTCGTCAATCGAACGCATACCATAACTAAGAATCTGCTCGCCATCAGGAATGATAGCCACGACGAACAACTAATAAAGTGAACAACCCAAGTTCAATTCTGAACAAATTTTAATGTGGCTTTCATCTTCCTTTAATGGAATGCTGATAAGCTATTTACGGACATAAGAAGTCATGCGCGTGTTAGTTGTTGAAGACGAAGAGAAAGTCTCGCGGTTTATCGTGCGCGGACTCACGGCGGAACGCTTCGCGGTCGATGCCGCGCCTGACGGCGCGAGCGGCTTGGAGCTGGCGACTACATACGACTACGACGTAATCATCCTTGACCTCTTGCTGCCCGGCATCGGCGGGACGGAGGTGTTACGCCGACTCAGGCTCACAAATACGAATGTGCCGGTGTTGGTGCTGACCGCGCGTGATGCGGTCGCCGACAAGGTGGAGAACTTCGAGGCGGGCGCGGATGATTACCTGACGAAGCCGTTTGCGTTCGCGGAGCTGCTCGTGCGCGTCAAGGCATTACTCAGACGCGGCCCGGTGAGTCGCGCGAGCTCACTGCGCGTCAGCGACTTGGAGCTTGACCGGCTGTCGCAAACAGTGAAGCGCGCAGGCAATCGGATTGATCTCACGTCGAAAGAGTACGCGCTGCTCGAATATCTGATGGCGAATGCCGGGCGGGTGCTCTCGCGCACAATGATCGTCGAGCACGTGTGGGATCAGAGTTTTGACGGCGTGACGAACATTGTGGACGTATATGTGCGCCACCTGCGCAACAAGGTGGACGAAGCGCATGAGCAGAAGCTGATTCGCACGGTGCGCGGCGTAGGCTACTGTGTCGGCGACAGAGCGGAGGTATGAACACGCGCTCGATCCGCTTCCGGCTGACGGTGTGGTACGCGGGTTTGCTCGCGGCGCTTCTGACTTTGTTCGGCGCATCCGTGTACTTCGGATTGGGTCGCTACCTCGAATGGTCTTTGAAAGATTCGCTCGCCAAACAAGCGCAGCACATGACCTCGACGCACCTCGCGGACGTTGGACTGACAGGTGAGAGTTACGTCGTCGAAGAGATCAGGGAGCACTACGCGCCGGAGATCAACTCGCGCTTCGTGCGCATCACACGGTCTGACGGAAGCGTGATGTACGTCTCGGGCGTGCCGCAAGACGGAAGCTTCGACCCGACGGGTTTACCCCTGCCGACGATGCCGAGTGAAGCGGACGCGCGTGAGGTTCATCTGCCGCAAGGCGATGGCGAAGTGCTGCTCTACACCATGCATTTCACGGCGCGTGACGGCAGCCGCTTCGTCGTCGAGAGTGGCGCACCTTTTGACCAGATCGAGAGCGTGCTGCACGGACTGTTGTTGACCCTCGGTTTGGGATTACCGGTCATCGTCGCCCTGTCAATCAGCGGTGGCTACTTCGTGATGCGGCGCGCTCTCGAACCCGTAGATGCGCTCACTAAGAGCGCAGAGCGCATCACTTCGCGCAACCTGAATGAGCGGTTACCAATCGTTGCAACAGGCGATGAGCTTGAGCGTCTCTCCGTGTCGCTCAACAGCATGGTGGCGCGGCTCGACGCGGCGTTCACGCATATCCGGCGTTTCTCCGCCGATGCTTCGCACGAACTACGCACGCCGTTGACGGTGTTGCGCGGCGAACTTGAAGGGATCGCGCAAGACCCGCAACTCACTAAAGAGATGCGCGAGATGATCGGGAGCGCGCTCGAAGAGACCGAACGGCTGGCGAAGATCGTCGAAAGCCTGCTCGTGATTTCACGTCTTGATGCCGGTGAAGCGCGGATGGAGCGGGCGCGTCTTGACTTCGCTGAGTTGGCAGAGGCGACCGTCGAGCAACTTAGCTTGCTGGCTGAAGATAAAAGTATCTCGCTCGTGAGCGATACGCCGGAACCTGTTGAAGTTGAAGGAGACCGCGCACGCTTGAAGCAGGTCGTCGTCAACCTCGTTGATAACGCGATCAAGTACACGCCGGCGGGCGGCAGAGTTGAGGTGAAAGTCACACGCGAAGATGGTCATGCACTGTTAGAAGTCAAGGATACGGGCGGCGGCATTCCGGCTGAAGCCTTGCCGCACATCTTCGAGCGGTTCTATCGCGTGGATAAGGCGCGCTCGCGTGCTGTCGGCGGCACGGGCTTAGGATTGGCTATCGTCAAATCCATCTGCGCGGCGCACGGCGGACAGGTTAAAGTCGAAAGCACTGAGAACAAAGGAAGCCGCTTCGTGGTTCAACTGCCCGCTTCCAGTTACGTGAACGCGGCACAGGAAACGGTCGAAGCCGCCATAACAAAAAACGCTAAACAAAGTGCAGAAGATTAGAGGAGAGGAGTTATGAATAAATTCATTATCACCGCCACATACACGCTCGCGTTCGCCCTTGCCATTGCGTGCAATGCGTCAACCGAACCTGCGACAACCGGCGAGTCCTCATCCGAGCCGAACATCGTTCAGCCGGAACGGGCAGCACCCGTGCAGGAGAGTGGGAAGAGTCTTTCGTACAACTTTGACTCGGACGCGGCGGGAAGAATGCCCGTCAAGTTCCACGACGCGCTGACCGGCAAGGGAAGCCGTGGACAATGGTCGGTCAAAGCCGACTCGACTGCTCCTTCCGCGCCGAACGTCTTCGCGCAAACTTCCGCCGACAAGACCAGCTATCGCTTTCCCCTCGCCATCGCGGACGAAGGCTCGTTCCGCGATCTTGACCTGAGCGTGCGCTTCAAGCCGATTTCAGGGAGCGTTGACCAAGCGGCGGGACTCGTCTGG
>JACCTF010000390.1 GCA_013812565.1 Pyrinomonadaceae bacterium
TCTCAGGCGGATAGATGTGGCTCTGGCAATCTATGCGAAACGCTGACTTGCTCTGATTAGTGAGTGTGTCGGCAGGAGTGTCGGTAGAAGGATATGCCTGCACCCTACCGGCAGGCTTTAAGGCAGGATACGCACTGAACGCAGCCAATCCGGTTGCGGCTAAAAATTTTCGGCGGCTGCAAGAGCTATTCTTCATACGCTGCTCTTTATCTTATTAGGTTCAGCTCGCGTCTGAGATCTTAAGGACGGCGGACTTGATGTTGAGGTATTCGTCGATGCCTTCGAGACCATTTTCTTTGCCTATCCCGCTATCTTTAAATCCTCCGAACGGCAGTTGCGGCCAGACAATCTGTGTAGTATTGATGCCGACCGTTCCGAAATTCAATTCTTCAATCAAGCGGTGCGCACGCGATAGATTATTGGTAAACGCGTATGCAACGAGACCGTAACTCGTGGAGTTAGCTTCGCTGATGGCTTCTTCTTCAGTCGAGAAAGACGAAAGCGTAAGCAACGGCCCAAAGGTTTCTTCTTGCATCACCCGCATCTCTGGCTTTGCCCCTTCGAGCAGGGTCGGCTCAAAGAAAAAACCCCGGTTCGGGTCCGCCAAATCCACCCTCGACCCTCCCGCCCGCAAACGTGCCCCTTTTGACAGCGCATCGACAAGGTGTGATGTTACACGCGCAAAGGCTGCTTCATTAATTAATGGCCCGACGTCCGTGTTCGGATCATTGCCATTTGACACTCGTAACTCTTTGATCCTCTTTGTGAGACTTGAAGCCAGCTCATCGGCCACCCCCTCGTCCACGTAAACTCTCTGCGCGCAAACGCAGGTCTGTCCCGCGTGACGAAAACGTGACGCGACGATCGCGTCCGCCGCTGCCTCAATGTCTCCATCTCTAAAGACCAGCACCGGGGCGTGCCCACCCAGTTCTAAAGATATCCGCTTCATGGTCTTGGCCGAACCCCGAAAGAGGCTTTTGCCGACTTCGGTTGAACCCGTGAATGTGATCTTGCGGACATGCGGGTCGTCAAGCCAGACCTGCACGGCTTCCGCCGCACGGGAGGTGGTCACAAGGTTGAGTACACCCGGAGGAAATCCGACTTCCTCCGCCCGGCGTAATAACTCAACAGCAGAGAAGGGTGTTTCAGGGGCTGGCTTAACGACAAGAGTGCAGCCGGTAGCCAAGGAAGGCGCGATTTTGCGACATAAGGTGTTGAGAGGGTAGTTCCAAGGGGTAATCGCCGCGACTACTCCCAAGGGGCGTTTGACCGTCCACATCTGGATGTCAGTTTGTGGAGAAGAGAGCGTACGACCAAGGCGGTGCCGGGCTTGCTGAGCATTCCACCGCAGGAAAGCAATACTACTCGCTACCTCTCCAGCCGCCTCGCGTCTAGGTTTGCCACTTTCGCTGACCAGCAAATCGCGAAAGAATTCGGCATCTCTTTCTAAAAGTTGAGCGAGCTGAAGGATGAAAGATGCACGTACCTCGGCTGGTGTCTCTGACCATGCTGGAAATGCCGAGGCGGCTGCAACTGAAGCTTCGCGGGCTCGGATGGCATCCCCATCCGAGCATTCGCCGAAAACATCTAACGTGGCCGGGTCTCTCACCGTAAATTTAAGATCAGAGCGAGCATGAACCCAGGAACCCTGTATGTACAGCGTTCCTGGCAACCGGGCTTTTCTATCCGAATAAGTCATGTTTCCCGCCTTACCGGGGTCGCGTTTTGTGTGGCTCCCGTCTGTTCATTGACGATGGTGACTGTGGCGGCAGTGATTTGAGCGCCGGAAGCCTCCGTGACATTACCGTAAAGTAGCCGTGGTAACTACCAACAAAACTTTTTTGAAATTTATACAAACTTTCAATAATCAAGGTGGCGACCGCAAAACGAATATGCTGTGGAACGGAAAATAAGATCGCTACTGGTATTTGTCAAGATAAATTTCAAATATTCAACTTTACTTTCAAAATAAATATTGGTTTAATTAAGTTTCCTTGTTTAAGACAGCCGCAGGTTTTAATACCAAGTGGTTTTTTGCTCAGAACGTATTGTTCAAAGAGATATTGGTACCTCACATCTAACCGCTTTAGATACGCAGATCACGAGAAGAGACCATACATGAATGTCAACCGAACAAAGGCTCGCCTTCAAAGTAATGAAACGGTTTTCGGGTGTGCTTTGCAGCAATACCGTTCGACCGAAATCCCAAGGCTTTTAGCTGCGGTCGGATTCGACTATCTGTTTATAGATTCAGAACACGGTGGGTTCGGTTTAGAGACGGTTCAAGATTTAGTCGTCGCATCTAACCAATCTGGCATAACGCCGTTCGTCCGCGTCGGCGAGATGCTTTATTCTCTCGTGACTCGTGTCCTTGATGTTGGCGCACAGGGGATTATCTTTCCACGCGTCGAAAGCCCAACCCTGTTGGAAGAGGCGATTAGTTGGACCAAATACCCGCCGCTCGGAACCCGTGGGTTCGGCTTTATGGCCCCGCAACTCGGTTATAAAACTCTGAGCATGCCGGAAATCATCGAGTACCTTAACGCTCAAACAATGATCATCGTGCAATTCGAAACCGGCCTCTCCATAGAAAAGTGTGATGAGTTGCTTTCCGTTCCCGGCATTGATGTGGCTATGGTGGGGCCAGCCGATCTATCGATTTCCTTAGGTGTCCCGGGCGAATTCGATCATCCTAAACTGTTGAAGGCGATCGACACTCTCGTGGAGGCCTGCGGTCGGCACGGAGTTGTTCCCGGTATACATTGCCGTACAGCTAAAATGGCGTTGCCTTGGCTTGGGCACGGTATGCGTTTCCTGGGCTGTGGTAGCGAGCATGGAATGTTGTTTGAGAAGGCGAAGGATACGATGGCCGAGGTTCGCGCGGCGGAATCTCAATCAACTATGACTCAGAACAGCGGCTGAACTCCCGGATGAATTCGGTTGGCCTTAGTAATTGTTGAATGACCGAATGGGCCTTCGGTCTGTCTAGAAATATGCAGGCGAGGAATACCTTCCTGCTAGATAAGAGTACTGAACATTCGATCCGCCGCGTTGTGCTTTCAGGAGAGTGGATGGGGCATAAGCAGAAGTACCCATTAGAGGGGCCTGTTGTCAGTCTTAACACCCCTTTCAACGAAGACAAGCGCATTGATTTAGAGTCGCTGGAGAGATTAATTAACCAGCATCTGCTCGAAGGAGCAGTTGGATTTCTCGTACCTGCGCAGGCGGCGGAAGTCTATGAGTTGACCCATGCCGAGCGCATAGACCTCATCCGTAGTGTGCGAGAACTCACCAGCGGTCGCGCTGAATTGATCGCCGGAGCCACATCTTACGACGAGCGGGAAAGCTTTACGATTGCGGAAGAAGCATTACGAGCTGGTTGCGAAGGCGTACTCGTGGAAATTCCGCTAAAGCATAGAGGCGACCGGCGAGCTGTAGTCAACTTCTTCGAGTCTTTTGCCTCAGTGGGGATGCCAATGCTCATGATCCAGGATTTGGATTGGGTTGGCTCCGGTATGGAAGTAGACCTGATAGCTGAACTATTCGATCGGATAGACACATTTCGGTGTCTGAAGGTCGAAGTGTCCCCTGCTGGCCCGAAATACTCGGCCGTGCTCGAGGCGACAGGGGGGCGACTGCATGTTTCGGGCGGATGGGCTTCTCATCAGATGATTGAAGCATTGGATCGCGGAGTGTCCGTCTTTATGTCCACGGCGATGACCGGACTCTTTGCGCGGGTGATGAACTGTTACCGTCAAGGTGACCGTGATGCGGCGAAGGATTGGTTTCACCTGATGCTCCCGGTGCTGGCCTTCACGCGCCAACATCTGGATGTCTCTATACATTTTTACAAGAGACTGTTCCACCGCCGAGGTGTTTTCAACACTCCATATGTCCGCAAAAGATCATTTCTTTATGACGGCTACTATGAAAGATACGGGGACGAATTAATTTCTTATCTGGACAAAGTTGAAAAGCAATCGTTTGCTTGAAGAAGTATGCAGTGTCGACTAGCTAAAGAGGAGTATGTATGACGAAAAGGTTGATCTTGGTATTTGGGTTGCTGATGCTCTGGGGTGGGACAGCACAAGGGCAAGTGTCTTTCAAAGACAGTCCGAACAGAATTGATATTGAGATAGCCGGCAAACCTTTCACCACTTTCTACTACGATGGTGAGTGGCCGAAACCCTTCCTCCATCCTCTGCGTGCCAGCTCCGGAATGGTTATCACCCGAGGCTTTCCGCTGGAGAAGATTGAAGGCGAAAGCAATGATCATTTTTGGCACAGGGGCCTTTGGTTCGCGCATGGGGACATTAACGGAATTGACTTCTGGCGTGAGGCAAGCGGTGATCAGGCGAAGGACGCCAAACTGCCCCTTCCCGTCGGACGAATAATCTCAAAGTCGCCGCCCAAAACAACGGGCGGGAAGAACGAGGGCACAATCACCGCCGACTTCAACCTGGTTATGGCTGACAAGAAAGTTATCGGCACACTGCGCGAGCGGTACACCGTTCGCCGCGTCGGTCAGAACAACATCATTGATTTACAAGCAACTATACTGGCCGATCAAGGGGTACCGCTCAAGTTGGGCGACACCGAAGAAGGACTGCTGGGATTTCGTTTTGCTGATGAATTTCGCCAGGACCGGGGCGCCACGCTTTCTAATTCAGAAGGACTCAAAGGGACCGAAAACATCTGGGGCAAACGAGCACGATGGGTCGATTACTCTACCACCATTAAGGGAGAGAAGATCGGGGTCGTCATCTTCGACCACCCACAGAATCCTAAACACCCGACCTTCTGGCACGCCCGCGGGTATGGGTTAAACGCCGCCAACCCTTTCGGAGAACGCGATTTTTATAACGATAAATCACGGGATGGCAGCCTCACCATTCCGGCAGGTAAGGATATAACATTCCGCTATCGTGTAGTGATACATCCGGGAACCGTTGAGTCTCTCGGCGTGGAGCAACTCTTCACCGCTTTTTCCAAGGGAAACTAAGAGCACCAGTCGTTGCAGGGAGTTGCGACTGTTCTAAGCTCAGCAGTGATATCGGTCTTGACCTAATAAGATAGGGATCCAAAGAAAGGAATAGAACCCGTGAACCGACGCCACTTTGTCAAATCAGCTATTGCTGGAACGTTGATAGGAAAGTCCGTCATCGCCCAAACTAGCGCCGCCTCAGCGAACGAAAAAGTAAATGTTGCTTTTATCGGAATACGCGGGAGAGGCAAAAACCTCATCGGCTCGTTTGCCGCACTTCCGGATGTAAATATCGCCTACCTGTGTGATGTCGATCAAAAGGTGCTGGAGTCAGGGGGTGCCGACATAGAGAAAAAAACAGGTAAGAAACCGCAATTAGCCGGGGACCTCAGGCGCGTGCTCGATGATAAGTCGGTTGATGCGGTCGTGATAGCCACCCCCGACCACTGGCATGCGCCAGCCACCATACTTGCCTGCGACGCCGGTAAGGACGTTTACGTAGAGAAGCCGGCCTCACATAACCTCAAGGAAGGCCGTTTGATGGTCGACGCGGCCAGGCGCAACAAGCGTGTGGTGCAGCACGGCACTCAGTCACGGAGCCGTCCCTCGACTCAACGCGCGGTCGAGTACGTCAAGTCCGGCAAGATCGGCAAGGTTTATATGGCGAAAGCCTGGGATGTTCAACTGCGCGACGACATCGGGCACAAAGAAGATAGCTCGGTTCCGCAGGGAGTTGATTATGAGACTTGGACCGGCCCGGCTTTGATGCTCCCCTTCAACGAAAACCGCTTCCACTATAACTGGCACTGGCACTGGAATTACGGAACAGGCGACATGGGTAACGACGGTGTGCACCAGTTGGACATTGCACGATGGGCGCTCGGTGTAGATCACCCGACAGAGGTCAGCGGCATGGGAAGAAAGTTGTTCTTCCAGGATGACCAGCAGACGCCCGATACGATGAATATCAGCCTTAATTTTAAGGACAAGGTTATTCAATGGGAGATGCGCATCTGGAACCCTTACATGTTGGAGGGCGTGGATAACGGTGTGGCTATTTACGGCTCGGATGGCATGGTGCATATCGGCCGGTGGAAGGGTAAATCAGGGTTCAAGGTCTTCGACGGCAAAGGTGAACAAGTGCTGTTCGATGATGCGAATGAGGGCGACTATCACGCCAGGAATTTCATCGACTGCGTGCGCAGCCGCAAGAGTCCGAACGCGGAGATCGAGATCGGGCACATTTCAACCGTCTACGCACACCTCGGTAATATCGTTGCGCGCACGGGCAGGAAGATAAAGTTTGATGGGGAGACAGAATCCATACTCAGCGATCCGGACACCAGCCGCTTACTAACACGGGAGTACCGGCAACACTGGGCGACTCCAAAGGGTGTTAGAACGTAAGCGCCAAGTCATTACCACCGCCTGGCATTAGGTGATTCAGCAGGCCGTTTTTCAAGTGAAAGGGCGGACTCTGCTTTCACCTGCGCTGTGGGGGATCTCCCGCCTGAGATCGCTTGTGTGCTACGCGACGCACTACGGATTTAGGAATAACCTATAGGTGGAGGTTAGGCGTGAAATAT
>JACCTF010000425.1 GCA_013812565.1 Pyrinomonadaceae bacterium
TGTCGCGCCGCGCCTGCTGCCCGGCAGATTCTTTAGGCACCAGGTCTGCGGAACCGAGCGCGCCGCCTTCATAGAATTGTGATTCCAATTCCATCAACCCCGCGAGTTTCTTGTCCATCACGGAATCAATTGAAACCACGATGTCGGCTTGAAACGGGATCGGTTTGGTAAACCGGTCGGAGTAGAACAGGAATACCGGATACGATTTAAGCGGAGGAATATCGGGTGAGAAATTTGGCACGGCCACCATGAAGGCGGCATCCTGGATCAGCATCCACGTGTAACGATGATCGGGATGATAATCGTTGGGGCGATGGCTCATGACAATGTCGGCCTTCCACTCGCGGATCAAGCGGGTGATCAACCGGCGGTTCTCCAAAGTCGGCAGCAGTTCACCGTCATGAATATCTAATACCTCGACCGTGCTGCCGAAGATTTTCGCCGCTTTTTCAACTTCGGCTTTGCGCCGCCGGGCGAGCGGGCCACCCGCTTCGTTCCAGTGACCGATATCGCCGTTCGTCACGGAAACCAATTTCACTTCATGCCCTTTAGCCGCCCACATCGCCGCCACCCCGCCGGCTTTTAACTCCGCATCATCCGGGTGCGCGCCGAAGCAGATGATCCGCAGCTTATCCTGGGCAGCAACAGGAATCACGGCGATTGAGATGAAAAACACTAACGGCAGCAGGTACGAGAATGAGAAACGTTTCATGGCGTTCGTTCGCTCTCTTATGTGAAGATTGATTGGGTTGTGAAGTTCTTAGAAACGAACTAGATTGATGCTGATTGAACGCGGCTGATAGTATCAGACCGACTTTTTTTGTCAACGAAGTAATAGACCTCTGGAGTTGAGATGCGCTGAGTGAATAGCATCCGAGCAAGCCGGAAAAGCATACTTGAGAAGCGCGCTACCGAGGCGACATTCACTATGACATGCCGTCGCACAACTCTATTTTCCGTTAACATCCCTCCAACAAAAACCGTAACCTACAAAGGTGAAATCGCTGAAATTGGGGCTTTGCAACAATCCGGCAACTCTTTAAATTGCGCCGCCGAAACTTGCTACGCTGCCTCGACATACTCGACATGTGTAACGGGTTCCGGAATCGGCAACCCGTCCTCGCGCATCCCGCGCAGGTGCAAGGCAACCGCTTCACTCATCCGTTGCCTCACTTCTTCGACGGTCTTGCCGGTGGCAATGCAGCCTGGTAGATCAGGGAGATAAGCTGAATAGTTTCGTTCACCTTCCTCGATAATCATTACGTAACGCACAATTTCAATCTCCTCACTTCGTCAATCCGGCTTGCGTCCATATGCTTTTCAAAGTCTTTGGGTGGACATCCTCGCTTGGATGGCCCGCAACCGTGACGCGCCCCGGCTTAATTGGATGTTTGAACTGACGATGACTGCCTTCGGTAGTGACCAAGTACCAGCCCTCATCCTTTATCAACTTGAGAACATCACGTACCTTCATACCCGACACATATCATAAGGAAGTTCTCAGAGGAGCGGAAGCAATCCAATATCTGTTGGTGCGTCAGTGAACAGTGCTACCGGCCCCAGGTCTTCTTCTACTTGAGTGCAACGCAGATTTGGCTACCTTCGTTGCATGGCGAGCGCCACCGCGCCCCTCAACGCGGTGTCATATCCTAAGTGACTGAAGCGAACCGCTGGATACGGAACCAGTTTTAACTTCAGCTCCATGATGCTTCTGGCCGTTTCAAGCAAACTCTCACCCCCGCCTAATGCGACGCCGCCACCGAGCACGATCACATCCGGCAGGTAGATGGTCGCAAGATTGCGCAAGCCTTGCCCCAGATTGTACGCAACCTCCTGCCACTCTTCGCTGTTCAATTCTTCGGCTGGTTTACCGTAGATACAACGGATGCCGTTGCCGGAGACAAGCGCTCCCAAACAATCATCCGCTCCGCATTCGCATAAAACGCGCTCAGGGTGAGCGCAACGGTAAGGTATCGCTTGATGACCGACCTCCGGGTGCTCACCGTTCATCCCTCTGTAGACGCATCCATCAATCAGAAAGCCGCCGCCCATCCCGGTGCTGATCGTCAGGTAGAGCAGGCGGCTTGCTGTCTCAGCGCCGAAGACGAACTCGCCAAGCGCGGCGACATTCGTATCAACATCAATGAAGGAGGGACAGCCAACGTTTTGTTCCAACAGATCTTTCAACGGCACATCACGCCATTCGGGTTGATGCAGAGGCGAAACGATCCCCTGTCGCCAATCCATCGGACCACCGATTGCCACCCCGATACTCGTTATCGACTCTCCGGCGGCGACCCGGTTGATCATGGATTTAATGAGCGTCAGGCCAACGTCAAACTCGCGCGGCGTCGCTTCACGCTCGCATCGCAGAATGTTTCCATTGTGATCCGCCGCCGCCACGAGCAGTTTGGTGCCGCCAATGTCGAAGCCGATATAAATCGACATGCCTACTCGCTGCCCGTTCCAATCAAAATGTCAACGAACATCATTTGATCGTAAACGATTACCGACGCCGATCAATTTGCCGCAAAGGATACGGATCGAAGAAGAGGGACATCATCTCTTTGCTTCGGTGATGTGTAAGGCAGCGAGGTCTTTGTCGGGCACGCCGAGGCCACGCAGGATCAAAGATGTCATCAATTGATACCCGGCCTTGTTCATGTGTACGCCGTCGGTCGTCAGCACGTTCGCCGGCCCACTCGCATATTTTTGGTAGAGGCTGATGATATTGTGAAATGGTGTGTTGAGATCGATGAAAACACAATTGTGTTGTTTCGCTAAGCTGCGCAGAGTCTGAATATACTGACGTACGCGTACGTTCTCATCACTCTGCAAATCTTCATAGATGATTGTCGGTGTCAGCAGAGCCACACGCACTCCGGCCCCTTGCGCCGCTTTTATCATGGCCTCGACTTTTTCTCGATACAGAGGAAGCGGGATGCCTGCCGCCAAGTCTCCGCGCGGGTGCCTCACCTTTTTATCGAAGTCATAGAAGCCATGCCACACATCGTTGATGCCGACGCTGATGGTCACAAGGTCCGGCTTTTTATCCAGCACGTCGCGCTGAAAACGAGCTTGCATGTCGGTGGCTTTATGACCGGAGATGCCCGCATTGATAATTTCTATCTGGTGGTTTGGGTAAAGAGTTTTCAGATGCTTGTCGAGCAACCACACATAGCCGTCCGGCTCACCGCCGCCCTGCGTGATGCTGTCGCCCAGCGTGACAATTCGACGCACACCTTGCAACTCTTTGGGCAGATCAGCAGCCGTCGCTTTCATCGCTGTCATTACTGGGAAGAAGAAGATGAACAAACCCATGAACGCATACGGTGAAAGCTTTGATTGACCTCGATGCATACATCTCCTTTCTTGTGTTGCACGACTATTAATGGAAGCGCCATCACGCCAGCAACTTCTTCACCACTTCGCCGCGCACGTCGGTCAGACGGAAATCGCGTCCCTGAGAACGATGCGTGAGTTTTGTGTGATCGAAGCCCAGCAGATGCAGAATCGTCGCGTGCAGATCATGTACATGCACGCGGTCTTCGATAACGTTGAATCCCAGTTCATCAGTCTGTCCGATGGTTTGTCCTGCACGGATGCCGCCGCCCGCCATCCACATCGTAAAGGCATTCGGGTGATGATCCCGACCATCGTCGCCGCCCTGCACCATCGGCGTGCGACCGAACTCGCCGCCCCAAATCACCAAAGTGTCCTTGAGCATCCCGCGCTGCTTGAGATCGCGAATTAACGCCGCCGAGGCTTGATCCGTGTCCTTGCAGTTCTCCTTGATGTCCTTCGTTAAGTTGCCGTGCTGGTCCCACGCTTCGTGGTAGAGTTGTACGAAGCGGACGCCACGTTCGACCAGCCTTCGGGCCAGCAGGCAGTTGTTGGCAAACGACGGCTTGCCCGGTTCGGCACCATACATCTCCAACGTCTCTTTCGATTCTTTAGCGAGGTCCATCAATTCCGGCGCACTCGATTGCATGCGAAAGGCCATCTCAAACGAATTGATGCGCGTCGCAATCTCAGGATCACCCGTCGTCTTCAAACGCATCTGGTTGAGGCGGCTAATTGAGTCGAGCGAGTCGCGCTGCAACTTCTCATCTACTCCGCGCGGGTT
>JACCTF010000429.1 GCA_013812565.1 Pyrinomonadaceae bacterium
ATACTGGACAAGGCGAGTAGCAAGAGCATCTTTTTTCATGGCAGAAACAAGGCTCGCACAAGTGTCTAACTTGTTGCTACTCGCTAACTTGTTAAATGTGTCCAGACTTCAGCTTTCAATCACAAACGTCCGACTAAAACTTGAAACGGTTTAAGCTTGAGCATGAAGCGGTCGGAGCTGTTTGCAACCCGTTGCGCTTCCACCGTCTCACCGCTGATCGCATCGCGTAGTTTTAAAGTCGTCTTCAATTGTCCGCCACTTTTTGCAAATGGACTGCCCATTTCTATCCGAATGGTTGCACGCTCCTCCTTGTCGCTGAAAGAGACGGTTGCCAACGCGAGTCGCCCATCCAAACGACGAAGCCCGGTGAACACCCGCGAGTTATCACACTCGGCTTCGCGAAGCAGAACATCACCGCGTGCCAGCTCAGGGAAATCTTTTCTTACGGCAAACAGTTTACGGTAGTAGTCATAGACGGCCGGGTCTGCGTCCGGGCTGGGGCCGTTCTCCGGTTTCGGGTCACCGCCAAAAACTTCAGGGATGCCGAATAAGGCATGCACCGCATCCATCGCCATGAAGCGCGGCGTATAACCGTTGAAATGATAGAACCATGAGGTGTCATGGTTGCGCGCAAAGAACACGCGGTTCGCGCCCTCGGGCAGCATGTCGAGCACGCCCGCGATATGCGCTTTGTAATCCTTGGCTGTAACCTCGCCCGTCTCCATCTTTTCAAGCAGAAGTTGCGGAGCCTCTGTTTGATTATCGTGAACGAGGTTGGAGACTGTGTAGAACACCGGGCCGAACACTTCGCTAAGGAGCACGGCATCGGGCTTTTCTTTCCGCAGCGCATCGATCATATGCCGCATCAGTTCCGGCGCGGCTGAACCGCTGCGATACGCCGGATATGGAAGCTTCGGGTCCCAACTCGCTCCTTTGAACGTCGCGGCATCCACGCGGTAGCCGTCGATGTCATAAGTCTTCAAGTCATGTCGCACTAAATCAACCATGTACTGTTGATAAACCGGACTGGCCCAGTCGGTGGTAATGCTCTTCCATGTCGGGTGGCGTGCCAGCGTGCCTTCCTCCGTGTGGACAAAAATGTCGGGGCGTTCGCGCGTCACCTCTGACTTTTCGTTGAAACCATGAATTACCATATCGAACAGAACTTTCATTCCGAGTTCGTGAGCGGTGCGTACCGTCTCTTGTAGATCAGCAGTAGTGCCAAGCATCGGGTCAACCTTGAACAGATCAATCGGCGAATAGCCGCCCATCCAGTGCGGCATGATGTAGATCGTGTTGAAGCCGACTTGACGATAGAAGGGTAATTTCTTTGTAAGTCCTTTGAAGCCTTCAGAGAAGTATTGAGGATAAACTTCCAGCATCACCATCTCACGCACCCACTCCGGCGTCTTCGCATCCATCGGCATTCGCTGCATCACCATCTCTCGATATTTATGAAGCGCAGCAGACACGGGGCCGGTGACCACTTCGATGCGATGACTGTCAGAGTCCACGGCCATGCCTGTCAGTAAGCGATACTCGCGCAGGTTGTGGTGACGAAAGCTGATCTGTTTGCCGTCGCCGTGAAGCGCAGAGCGGTAAGCCACTTCGCCGGCCGTATCCATCCAGCTTGCGAGCGTCGTATTGCGCTTCATGTTGCTGACCGCTAACAGTCCGAATCCGGCATCGGGCGCGCTGTGAAAATTGATGGAGCGATTCGTTAAACTTGTGTAGGGCGTGTCCGGCTTAACGAATGTTTTCGGAAAGAATGGCCCAGGAACATTGACGACGCATTCCGCCCCATCGCCAACAACCGCTCCGGGCACTTGAAAAAGGAAACCTTGCATTCGCTCGACGCTCGCTACGGAAGTGGCGTTGCCCTTTGAAATTCGCACCAAACGAGCGGCACGCTCCAGGCGTCCTTCTTCGGGAAACAGTGTGTACGAGCAGGCCAGCTCATAATCATAAGAAGCCGAAGGTTGAGCGTTCGATGATTGGCTGAGGGGCGTAGAGTTAGCTGTTTGCGGTGAAATGCCGAAGACGAGGCGCAGGGAAACGCCGTTCCTCATTCTGTCTATGCTGACTTCGTGGCGCAAGAAATTCGCGCCGTGACGTTCGATCATCCAGACATCATTGATGCGGAAATCGACGACGGGTGAAATGCTGGACGAGATGAGATTGCTTGGGATGTCTTCTGCGCTTAGTGATAACCATTGTCCGCGATCCTTGCTCAGCTCAAGTTTCAGTTTTGAGTTTCTGAAGACAAGGAGATTTGGTTGCTCGCGCAGGTAGATGTCTTTGTATAGGAGGGCTGTTTGCGGAACTTGTTCTCCTCTTGGAACTTGTGCGCTTGCAGAATAGATGCTCGCAAAGATGATGAACAGTCCACGAAGAATGATGCTATGGAACTTACAGAGCATAACTTAACTGTAGGGGCAGGGTTTGTCCCTGCCAGTCTGCATAGAGCTTAACACCCGCGGGCAATCACAAGGGTTGCCCCTGTAAATCAGTTTGCGGCTCGCGTTGACGGCAAAGATATTCTGTCTGTCAGGGTTGCTGTCGGCTCTGCGCTTCGATCCAGCTTTGATGAACCTGAGCATCTTTTGCACGGCCCAGGGCGAAATAGGTCTTCGCCAGAAAAGCGTGGGCGGCGCGCAGTTGATTTTGATCATTCGCAGAATGTTGAATAACTAGCTTTGCTTCTTCAATGGCTCGCTCAGGTTGGCGCTGACCCGCGAGAAATTTAGCGCGTTCAAACCTGGCCGGACTAAACCTTGGCGACCACTTCAAGACATCATCAATCACCCCCTGCGCCTCGGCATCGCGCGCGCGTTTGACCAAGAATTCGATGTACCGGAGGGCAGCGTAGGGACTCGGTGAACGAAGCCTTCGATTGAACTCCAATGATTTGCGAAAAGCCGCTTCAGCCGCTTCCGATTTGTTCAAGGCATCTTCAGCCATTCCCATCAAAGCATAGATTTGCATCCGCGTTTGCTCGTCTGCGCCGGGCAGCGCGAGCGTTTTGTTTAGTTCGTCAATGCAAAGCTGATGCTTGTTGTTGAGATACGCCCACTGACTGTAGAGATAGCGCGCTTCCGTGTCAGCGGGCATGACCTGTTGAACTTTTGTGAGCAGTTGTTCAGCCTGCGTGCCGAGCGGATCTTCCTGCAACAGAAGTTTACCGATGCCCTTTAAGTAGCTCGGCGAGTTCGGATTCTGTTTTAGACTTTCAATCATCTTCGCTTTGCACGCGGTTGTTCGGCTGCAATCGAGCAACAGCGATGCGTGAAGATTTTCCATCGCGGGTGAATTTGGATGGACTTTCAAGCCGCGTTCGATAGTCTCAATCGCCTTCTCTTTCTCATTCAAGTTGAACCGTGATGTTGCCAGCATAACGTAGAGTTCCGGGTCTGCGTTCGGTTCGGCAGCCAACACCTGATCAAGTTCGCGGACGCTCAAGACAAAATCATTCATCGAGAAATGCACGCGGGCAAGCGCCTTGCGAGCTTCAAGCAGCGACGGATCAAGTTGGAGTGCGCGCTCTAGTTCAAGCTTGGCTTCACGGCTGCGATTTTGTTGCGTGAGGAGCAGGCCGAGCGCGGCGTGCCCATCAGCGGAGAGCGGTTGAAATGTTAGATATTTCTTGAACGCCGTTTCAGCTTGCGCCGATCTGGCTGTTTGACTGTAGCAGACGCCAAGCGCGAAGTAGGCTTCGTAAAAAGTCGGCAGCAGCCGGACGATGTCTTCGTAGTGTTTCGCCGCTTCAGCAAATTGTCCCTGTCGCAAGAGCGGCTCTGCCGTTCGTAGAGAAAGCCGTAAGTCTCTACTAAGAGATTGTTGCGCCTGTTCGTGCGCGGTGAGCTTTTCGAGCAGAGCCGCGTGTTTTTCCACATCCTCCGGCTTGTTCAGCGATCTATAAATAC
>JACCTF010000460.1 GCA_013812565.1 Pyrinomonadaceae bacterium
GTGATCGAGCGCGCCGTGGATGCCGATACGGTTCGGGTAACATCCGGTCAGGAGCGCCGCGCGCGACGCCGAGCAGACCGCTTGCGCAACGTGAAAGTCGGTGAACCGAATCCCTTCCCTCGCCATCCGATCAAGGTTCGGCGTCGTGAAGTCCTTCGCGCCGAAGGAGCCGACATCCCCGTAGCCTTGATCGTCGGTGAAAATGATGACGATGTTCGGAAGCCGCGCGGCGGCCGGATCGACGGCTGGGCTGACGGTAGCAGGCGACAGCAGCAACATCATTATTAGCAGCGGCGACATCCCACGGCGCACCAGCAGAGATCGTCTGCCGCTTTGCGCCATGACAGTAGCCGCCGGAACAAAGATTAAGCACAGATAAAGCAGCGACATCCGTTTCATAGGTTTTTGTCTTCCGATCGCTTTGCCGGGACGTCCGGCGGAGTGTTGACCCGCAGTAGACGCTTTAACTCGGCCTCTGTCTCGGCGAACTTCGTCTCACCGGCGAGATTGCGATATTCGTGCGGATCTGCTTCGTGGTCGTATAACTCTGTGCCTTGTCGCCCTTCGTCCCATTCCGTATAACGATACCGCTCGGTGCGGACAGAACGACCGAAGACGGGTTTGCCCGCCAGGTTTCGCTGCACCATCGTGTAAGCCGCTTTTGTCCATGCGCTCTTCGGATTGATGAGCAACGGGCCTAGGGAAGTGCCTTCATACCCCGGCGGAGCGGACACGTTACAGAGTTCGGCGAGCGTCGGGTATAGGTCAACGAGTTCGACCGTGCGCGGGCTGACTCGGCCATTGCTCCGGACATTGCCCCGGACGTTGGGCGCATAGATGATGAGCGGCACGCGCGCCGATTCTTCGAACAAGCTCTGCTTCTGCCACTGCCCGTGCTCACCTAAGAGCCAGCCGTGATCGCCGAAGATCACGACGATTGTTTTGTCCGCCAGCTTCAAACGATCAAGCGTATCGAGCACACGTCCGACTTGACCATCAACAAAGCTGATCGCGGAAAAGTAAGCCTGCTTCATGCGGCGCTGCTTCTCCGGTTCGACATCGTAGTTGGCGGGCTTGACGGCAAGCGCGCCCGGCGGCACTGACGCGAGATGTGCGGGCGGCTCGACAGGCAAACTGATCTTCGCTAACGGATAATAATCAACATATTTCTTCATGATAAGCGAAGGCACGTGCGGTTGATAAAAACCGGCGGCGATGAAGAACGGGTGATCTTTATTCTCTTCAAGCAGCCGGATGGTTTCCGCCGCGACTTGGCCGTCAGTTTGCTCCTCGTCCGTGCCTTGTCCCTCAAGCAAAGTGAGGGAGCCGCCGATGTTGCGTATTGCCGGAACGAAGTTGATCACGCGGTCTAACTCGTCGCGGTCGCGCCCGCGCGGGTTGATCGCTACCTCCCACGACGGCGGATCGTCCATGCCGCTCGTTCCGATCTGCAATGGCACGCCGTAGTGGTAGAGCTTGCCGACGCGCGCCGCGAAGTAGCCGTGCTGAATGAACATCTGCGGCAGCGTCACGACACGGGGCAGTGCTTCGCGAAAATGCGTCGCGTTCGTAAAGACCCGCGTCGTATCGGGACGCCGCCCGGTCATAAAACTCGCGCGGCTCGGGTTGCACAATGGGAACTGGCAATATGCGCGGTCGAAGCGCACGCCTTTCTTGGCGAGCCGGTCGATGTTTGGCGACTTGACGAGCGGGTGGCCGTAGGAGCCGAGGGCCGTGTTCAAGTCATCGATGGCGATGAACAGCACGTTCATCCGGGCAGGCTTACTTTTCCCTGACGTGCGCCCGGCGACTTGTCTCTGCGCCCGCACGCCGACCGAACTGAGGACTAACGCTAGTATCAAGACAAGCTGCACGGTCATCAAAAATTTAAGGTTAGTTTTCATCGTCTTAGAAAGTCAGCTTCAAGCCGAATTGGATGTTGCGTCCGGGCGCGGATGAAGTGATGCTGCCGAAATCGGCGTTGCTGGTGTTCAAGCTCAAGTTGAGGAAGTTAGCTCGATTGAAGGCGTTGAAGAGGTCAGCTTGAAATTGTAGGTTCACATTTTCCCTTAACCCGAAGCGACGCCGCAGAGATATATCCCACACCTGCAAACCTGGTCCCGACACAATTCCGACGCCCGCGTTGCCGCGCCGCGCGTCGGGCGCTTCGTCGAAGGCGGCGACATTAACCCAACGGTTCGGCCCGCGCTCGCCGTCCGGCAGCAGCACCGAACCGCCGAGGTAATCGGCGCGTCTGCCGCCGATCAAAGAGTTGCCGGTGACGCTCAGATTCGCGCCGCTCTGAAGGCGAGTGATGCCGCTCACCTCCCAACCGCCGAGCAGGGCATTACCGAGGGCGCCGAAGCTGTCCCTTCTACGGAAGCTGTATGTGTATGTGCTGACGAAAATGTGCGGGCGGTTGTACGTCGCGGGCCCGTAATTGAAGCGGCGGTTGAACGGTTCTTCGGGGTTGTCGGCCGAGCCGCTTGCATCGGTCAAAGCTTTTGAGAAGGTGTAACTGCCGGTCAAGCGCAAATCGCCGGCGCGCTTCGCGACGTAAAGTTGCAGGGCGTTATAGTTCGAGTTGGCATCCGAGAGTGACATGAGGATTTGCGAGTAGCCTTTGTAGGGGCGCAGAGCGTTGACGGACGAACGCTGCGCGGCGGGCAGCGCGGCGTTCTGGGCGAGCACGGCGAACGAAGTCTGATTGATGTCGGGACGCCGCAGCAGATGGCGACCGAGGTTGCCGACGTATGCCGTTTCAAGGAAGAAGCCGCGCGGCAACTCGCGTTGCACACTCAAGGAGAAGTTCATCGTGTAGGGAGTCTTCAAGTTCGGATCGACGGCGACGATGGTGCCGAAAGGGGCGGGCGCGGCGGCGTTCAGAGACAAGTTCGAGAGGTTGCCGTTCTCAAATTGGGCGAGGTTCGTGTAAGGCGGGTTCTGCGCGATGCGCTGCGTGAGATCGCCCTGCACGCTGTCGAAGAAGACGCCGAAGCCGCCGCGAACCGCCGTCCGATTATCAGCAAACGGAGAATAAGCGAAGCTGACGCGCGGAGCGAAAACATTGGCGGTCGGTTGCAGCGGACGCGGCGCTCCCGAAGGCACTGTTTGCACCTCCGCCGGAAAGCCGTCAGGCACGGTGTCGTTGCCCGCGCGAATAAGTCCGTTGAAGCGATTCCCGCCACGCGCTAAATCAATCGTGCCGTTTGGTCGCAGGGTCACTGCCCGCGCCGGGTCGTAGAGCGCGGGATCGAAGTTGGTTAAGTTGTCAGCTTCGGCGAAGAGCGGCTTGATATGCTGATAGCGCACGCCGTATTCGAGGCTCAAGCGTGGATGAGCTTTCCAGTTATCGGTCAGGTATGTTTCAAACTGGTTGGTGATGAAGAAGGTCGGGATCGGTCGCTGAATCTCGCTGTAGTTGCGGAAGTTTCCCAGAAGCGCATCGGCGAAGGCGTTCCCCGTAGAGTTCGGGTTGCCCGCCGGGTTGAAGTTGGCGACGCCGGTGTAGACGGATGTGACCACGCCGTTCTGATCGTTCGTCGAACGAAAGAACAGCACGCCGGTCTTTAGCGTGTGGTTGCCGCGAATGATCGTCAAGTTGTCACTAACAGTTGAGTCAACGAAGAGCGAAGTTTGCAGTGCGGAGGGGCCGTTGAATCCGGCAAACCCGGTGATCGTGACATCGGGGATGCCGTTCGCGTATGTGCCGTCGTTGTACAGTTGCGGATAAGCGAAACCGTAAGTTTCCCGTTTGTAAACGTCGCCGATTGCCCGCACGGCTAAGTCTAGATTCGAGTAGTTAACTTTCGCTTCGTTAATCAAGGTCGGCGTGATCAGCCACGTATAAGAAAGCTGAATGCTGTGCGCCGGGCGTGTTCGCTCGGACGGGATGGTCGGAAGGTCCGAACCGGCGCTGATGCCGAA
>JACCTF010000755.1 GCA_013812565.1 Pyrinomonadaceae bacterium
TTGAAAACGCCGTGTAGGATATGATGCTTGAGAAATAACTTTAATGCTTTCAGTGATTATTCCGACTTTTAATGAGGCGTATTCAATCGGCCGAACGCTTGATGCGGTTGGTGAACTGCGCGGGCGCGTCGAAGTGATCGTGGTTGACGGCGGGAGTATTGACGAGACGGCTGAAGTTGTACGTCAGCGGGGAGTAAAAATTATTACATGCGAGCGCGGGCGTGGTTCTCAGATGCACGCCGGAGCGTGCACCGCGCGAGGAGACGCACTGTTGTTTTTGCACGCAGACACACATCCTTCGCTTGATGCGGCGGAGCGCATCGCGGAAGCCTTGCACGATCCGAAGGTGGTCGGCGGAAATTTCACCGTGCGCTTTGACGGCACGACGCGCGCGGCGCTGTTTCTCACTTGGTTATACCCGCAACTGCGAAGGCTAGGTCTCTGCTATGGCGATTCGGCGATCTTCGCTCGCCGTGCGGTTTACGATGAGATCGGCGGCTTTCAACCGTTCCCGATCTTCGAGGACTTGGATTTGGTGAGACGCTTGCGAAAGCGGGGGCGCGTAGTTCATCTGTCAGCGATTGTTACTACTTCCTCACGCCGTTTTGAAGATCGCAGTTTCGCTCTCACTTTCGCTCGATGGGCGAGCTTGCAAGGGCTTTATTGGATTGGAGTTCACCCGAGCACGCTTAATAGTATGTACGCGCCTATTCGCAGCCGGAGTGATGGATTGAAACGCAGCCACGACGCTGAAACAACATAATGAGATGTTCAAATCTTATTCAGAGAACATCGAGTCGTGCGCGCGCAGCCATTCGTAAGTGAAGGGTGCGCGTTTTCGCGCCGCTCCATCGGTCAACATTTCGTTGCGTAAACGTAAGAGGTCGGCGTAGGTGTCAACATCGTACCACCGGGACAGGATGAGAGAGCGCAACTTCAAGCGCGTGGCATTGCCAGCGGTCTGCTCGTGAGCGAGCGGCGTGCTCCACTGAATGTTTTGAAACAATCCGCCCCGGCATTCACGAATCCCGACGAGGCAAAAGCCGCCGTCATCCGTCGGGGCGAGCACGATGTCAGAGATGTTGGCGGCAAGCGAAGCAATCGCCGTTTCAATGAACGAATCGGGAAGCGTCGGGCTGTCAGTGCCAACGATGATGATTGGACCAAAGCCCCGCGTTGCAGCGTCGCGTGCGGCAGCTTCGAGGCGCGCTCCAAGATCGTCGCCCTGCTGCTCAAGCCAGAGCAAGTTTTTGTAGGGCAGTAATTGTTCGAGCGCACGGCGACCGTCGGCAGGAGCGTAGGCGACGATCACTTGTTGCACGATGCGGCGCACATTTGCCACCACGTCTTGCGCGAAGCATGCCGCAAGGCACGCCGCATCCATGCCGGACAGAGCGGGCATGAGTCGCGTCTTGACCGCTCCCGCACGCGGAGCTTTGACCATTACAACACAGACCGGATTAGACATCGGTTCAACTGCTAATAATTGATTTTAATTGCGCGGATGGAGATGATAATCCGCCGCTTCGATAAAGTATTGCACGATGAGTTATTACAAAGAAGACGACCTGAACCGGTTTGCGGAAATCGGCAAACATCGCCCCGATTTGTTCGAGAAGTTTATGGCCTGGTATCAAGCGTGTCAGGAAGACGGCGCGCTCTCGCGGCGTGAGAAGGCATTAATCGGCTTGGCGGTCGCGCATGCCCTTCTGTGCCCTTACTGCATAGACGCTTACGCGCAAAACTGCTTGGAATCCGGCTCGAACATGGAGCAGATGACCGAGGCGATTCACATGGCATCGGCTCTAAGGGGCGGCGCGGCGCTCATTCACGGCTTGCAAGCGCACAACTCCGTGGACAAGGTGTCAATGTAATGAGTCGAGATTTACCAATCGTCGAAACGAGGCAAACACCTTCAATTCCGTCCGCAGCGTGGATTGGTTTCGATGAAAAGCTTGTGGCGCACGGCTTGAGTTTACGGGCGGCTGCGACAATCGAGACGCTGCAAGTCAACGTCGGAAAACTCTGCAACCAAGCCTGCAAGCACTGTCACGTTGACGCAAGCCCGACGCGCACCGAGATCATGACGCGCGAGGTGGCGGAACAAGTAATCGCCACCGTGAGACGCTTCTCTATACCTACTCTTGACATCACGGGCGGCGCGCCGGAGTTAAATCCATCCTTCAGATTTCTCGTCCGCGAGGCGCGAGCGGCGGGCGCGCATGTGATGGTGCGCCACAACCTGACAGTAATGTTTGAGCCGGAACAATCTGATCTGCCGGAGTTCTTCAGGGAACATGAAGTGGAAGTTATCTCTTCATTACCCTACTTTCTCGAAACGCAAACCGACGCGCAGCGCGGGCGGGGCGTGTTCAGGAAATCCATTGAAGCCTTGCGCCGCTTGAACCAGGCCGGTCATGGGATAGAAGAAAGCAGTCTGGTTCTCAATCTAGTGTACAACCCGGTCGGAGCATTCTTGCCGCCTGCGCAAAGTTCGATTGAAGCTGATTTCAAACGCGAACTCGCGTCCCGCTACGGTATAGCTTTCAATCACCTGTACACGATCACCAACTTACCTATCAAACGCTTTCTCGACTACCTGCGTCGTTCGGGTAACGAAGAACGGTATATGCGCAAGCTCATCGAGGCGTTTAACCCCACGACTGTTGAGGGTTTGAT
>JACCTF010000494.1 GCA_013812565.1 Pyrinomonadaceae bacterium
TTCGCGCCGGCATCAGAAGAGCAAGAACTAGCGGCGTAATTACGGCGCACGGTACTTAGTAACTCCTGCGGTGCCCTCGACAATGTTGAGGAGTGGTTTGCCCACGCGCGCAATGCTGATATTCTAAAGTCCTCATATGTCTACTACCGCCCAATCTCTTTCGCTCGAACATAAGATTAAGATGCATGAAGCGCGCGAAGCGATGATCAATCGCCTCGCACCGGATCTTCGTTCGGAGATTGATCTCGACAAATTCCTGCTCGCCATTGTTAGCGAACTCGGGCGGATGATGAACGTTGATCGTTGCGACGTTATTCAGTTGGCGGCGAAAGGCGAACTGCGCATCAGCCATGAGTGGCGTCATTCGGATAACGTGCCTTCGAGCTTCGGTATCACGATCCCCGTCGATCTTCAAGAACTCGCCGAGCATGTTGACATCACGCAACCCATTCGGCTTGATGATACTTCGGCTTCCGGCCTCGATTCTAAAGTACGCTTTCTCGCGGCGAGTCTCGGCACGCGCTCGCTGCTGGTGGTGCCGGTCACGCTTGACGGCGACGTGCTCGGCTTGCTCGGCCTGCACACGACGCGCGCCACGCGCCGGTGGCTTGATGAAGAAGTCGCCTTCCTTCAATCCATTGCTCCGCACATCGCCGTCGGTTATCAGTATGCGCGGCTCTACACGGACAAGCAGCGCGAGGCGGATCGCACGCGCGCCCTCTTGGAGATTGCCAACACGCTCAACGCGCGCTCTGATTTTAACGAGGTAACGTCGCTTGTTCTGGAGCGCGCGCTTGCTCTGGTCGGAGCTGACTACAGTGCGCTCGGCGTGCTCAACCCGTCCGGCAACCAGATCACGCTCGCCGCTTTCAAGGCGGCACCGCACGCCGCGACCGAGGGCGTGCGCGGCTTGATCGAAGAGCACGGCCAAGCCATTGACATCACCGCATACCCGGCGCTGACCGAACTGCTTGCCGAAGCACGAACGCTGCGCCTGCTCGATTCCGATCTGCCGTTTCCCATACGCTTGGTCTTCAATGCGACGCTCGGCGGGCGGGCGGCGCTCGTCGCACCGGTGCGCATCGGCGAACAGACTTTCGGATTGCTCGGCTTTGTGTGGAGCGAGGAACGCCCCGGCTTCGACGACTATGAAACCGCATTGGTCGAAGGCATGGCTGATCAGATCGGCACGGCGCTTCAACGCGACCAACTCTCGGCCGAAGTGATGCGCCTCAGAAGCGCTCTCAATGAACGTCAAGCGGAAAGCCGCATCATCGGCCAAGCCCCGGCCATCCACCGTGCCATCGAACTCGCCTTAAACGTCGCCGATACGCAGACCTCGGTGCTGATTCAAGGCGAGTCCGGCACCGGCAAAGAGTTGCTCGCCAACCTCATCCACTACAATTCGCGGCGCAAAGATCGGGCGTACATCAAACTCAATTGCGGGGCAATCCCTGAGTCGCTGCTCGAATCTGAGCTCTTCGGCCATGAGAAGGGGGCGTTTACCGATGCGCGTTCGCGCCGACGCGGACGGTTTGAAGAAGCCGATGGCGGCACGCTCTTCCTCGACGAGATCGGCGAGATGAGCATGTCGGCGCAGGTGCGTCTGCTGCGTGTGCTCCAGGACGGCGAGTTCACGCGCGTCGGCGGAGGCGAAGTGTTGAAGACCGATGTGCGCGTCGTCGCCGCTTCGAATGTTGACCTCGAACGCGCCGTGGAGACGGGCGATTTTCGGCGCGACCTCTTTTATCGTCTCTCGGTTTTTCCAATCCATTTGCCTCCCCTGCGCGAGCGTCCCGGCGACGTTCATCCGCTCGTCTTCCATTTCCTCGAACACTACAAACAGAAGACCGGGCGCTTTGTCTCCGGCATCAGTCGCGATGCTTTGCGGGCGCTCACCGCCTACAAATGGCTCGGCAATGTACGCGAGTTGGAGAACGCCATTGAGCGCGCGGTGATTATCGCTTCCGGACGTCAGATTGAACTCGACGATCTACCGGAAGCTATCAGTCGCATTGCGCTCGAAGCCCGCGCTCGATTCCCACATGACGGACGCGCCGTAAGCGCTGGAGCGCACGAAGAACGCTCAATGAAACTCGAAGTAGTTGTGCCATCTTCAATGGAGGAGATTGAGCACCTTGCCATCGCCGCAACGCTCGACTATACGGCGGGAGATAAAACGCGCGCCGCCCGTGCCCTCGGGATCGGACGTAAGACTCTCTACCGCAAGCTTCAGCGCTACAACGGAAAACAGGAGTCAGAAAACGGAAGTCAGGAGTCAGAATAAAAGACGGTGACAGACAGTGCTTCTTCTGACTTCTTACATCGACTCTCTGATTGCCCACTCATTTTCGACTTACTTTTCTGCATAGTAATGTAAATATATGTTGCTGTATTATCGAGCTATGAAACGCCTCCTGATTTGCTTTATTGCCGCGTTGCTTTCGTTCACCGTCGGCAGCGCTACGCCTGCAATGTGGGAAGTTTCCATCATCTTAGTCAAAGAGTGGCAGAAGCAGCGTCAACCACTTATGTATAGCTGCGTGATGACAGAAACTGAGATACCTAAACTTACAGACCTGGCCGCACCACTACAATCTGAAAAACAAGATGTGTTGTTAAGCAATAAAGGGCAGGCTCGAACAAAGTTACCGAAGCGACGCCAAACTTCTATTCCATAAAGAGGAAACTCCATGCAAGAAGATCAAGTAATGATACCGCCTAACGCTTTTGAGGAGCGTGGGCGACGGCGGCCCGGAGGGATGATGCAACACGGGCGGACGTATGCCGCGCAGGAGGAAGCAGATATTTCGGTAAGGCTCACCTACTTCGCAATCGGCGGTGCGGTCGGCGCGCTCGTCGCACTCCTTTTTGCGCCGAAGTCAGGCCATGAACTGCGCGGAGATATTGCTGATGTGACGCGCAAAGGCGCCGTCCGCACGCGCGACGCTGCGCAGCAGATCGGCACAAAGGCCGGTGAGTATTATGAAGTGACGCGCGAGAAAGCCGGTGAACTTGCCGAGACGGCCCGCGAGGCGGCGGCAAGCAGAGGCGAGCAACTCTCTGCGGCTATCGAAGCAGGCAAACAAGCTTACAGCGAGGAGAAACGTCGCACGCGCGACCCCGACTTGCTCGACCTTGAAACCGATTACGACGAAGGCCGAAAGCGTCTAAGTTAAACTAAAGCTGCGTTGTAATTGCCGAAGTTGGACGAGCTGTTTTGACAAAGCAAGTGGTGGTAATTCAAAATCGCCGGGTCGTGGTGGGAGGGTTTAGTGTCTACCTGCTTCGCACTTCAAATGAGCACCGCTGATCCCATGTTCTGGGTGATGGTAATTGTCGCCATCTCGTTTGTCGTCATTGCTGCGGCGATGGTCGCGCTCGCCGTCTTTGTCAGCCGCGTCGCGCACACCGTGAACAATTTGGAGAAACGCGCCGAGCCATTGCTGGAACGCGTCACGGCCCTCGGCGAACAGGTGCGATTGATCGCCATGCAGGGACGAGAAACGGCTGAGCAGATCGGCCAGATGTCGGGCTATATTTCAACTGCGACCATGCATTTTTCTGAATCCATGGCGTTGGTCAAAGACGAAGTACGCGAGTTAAAAGAGATCGTCGGTTTCTCGGCTGAGACGGCGCGCGAGAAAGTCGCAATGATCAGCCGAACGGTTGATGAGACACACGAGCAGTTTGCGGCAACCACTCAATTCATCCATACAAAATTGGTTGAACCGGCGCGCGAACTGGCGGCGATTATGGTTGGTGTGCGGCGCGCAATAGAAGTGTTCGTTGCCCCCCGGCCAAAGCCGATTAACAAAACTTACGGAGATGAAGAGATGTTCATCGGTTAAACCATCGCTTCAAAGATCAACGCTTGCGCCCCGTGCGCCAGTGCGTGCCCGAATCACCTTCACCATGAAGACGCTGGTTCGGGCATTTTGCTTTCTGAAAAAGCTACAGAGAGAAGAAGGCAGGAGTCAGAAGGCAATAAGGGGAAGCCGTTTTTATTCTGTCTCCTGTTCTACTGACTTCTGACTCCTGCTTTTGATTTGCCGATGCGCTCGGGTTAGTATTGCC
>JACCTF010000499.1 GCA_013812565.1 Pyrinomonadaceae bacterium
CCACGCCCTCGTACCGCGGCAGGATCCCGATGCTCTCGATGGCTGGCGTGCCCCGTTTCTTGTTATGAACCAGCAGCGTCAGTTTATCCGTTGCAGAGACGTGCACCCAGTCTTGATGCTTCGCCACACGCAGGTTCGTCTCGTCCACACCTAGCACCGCAGACTTCCGCAGCCCTTCTTTGATGAGCAGCAATGGCTCGTCTAACTCCCTAGCACATCCCTTCAGCAAGGTCGCCAACGTGCCCGGCGAGAGCTGGCAGTCGAAGAGGTCACCCATCGCCTCGGCACACCGCTCATAAGGAAGGAGTTGATAGCCCATCAGATAGGTGGCCACCGATCTCACCCCTGCCCCGTATTGGACAGGAACACTTACCCCCGCCGGGAACTCAGCCTTATTCTCCGCACCGCATCTGCCACAGACTTTCGTCTGCACTTGATGCTCGGTGACTTCCACCTTTTGCCGAGGAAGATCATGAACTTGGCGGCGCTCAGTGTGTGCCACATCACCTCCGCCCAGTGATGACCCGCAGAGGTAACACTCCGCCAGTGCGTGAATAATCAGGCGGTCGGGCTTCTCAACAAAGCCCAACGTCGTGCCGAGGTGGCCGACTTGACCGCCCGGCTTCTTCCCGCTCCTCTCGCGTAAGTTCCGCGTCCGCTTGCGCCGGTCAGTCGAAGGTGGCATGGAAGAGTTCTGCGAGTCCTTCATCAAGTGCGCGAGGTGCCGCTCCTGAGCCTGCCGCGTCTGCTCCCTCGCTTGTTTCAACTCTCTGTTAAGTTCCTTAACAGTCAGGTTGAGGTGGTGGACTTGCCGGACCTTGCTCGCTAGTTCCTCTTCGAGACCATTGATGCGTCCGGTGAGCTGTTCTATCCGGTGCAGGTGCGCCGCAGTCGCCGAGCAGACCAGCTTATGCACCCGCTCGTCTTCGATCTCGATCATCTCGTAGAGTTGACGGATGGTCGCCGCAACCGCCGCGACTCCTTGATCGTAGATGACTCTGATTTCGTGCTTGCTTAACACGGCGCTCCCTGACCCAACAAGGTTGATGATAAAATCAGCTGCAAGGTAGCGGCTGCTGATAGAAGAAGTATCCCTTTTCCGTGCTCTTTATTTACGTTTGCGCTCTCGCCAAGACCATGGACTACACCTTCATCATTGATGAACTGCGTGCCGCTTCCCTGTTCGATCTCTTTCGCTTACGTGCGGCTATCAATCTACAGTTGGAAGACCCTCAGCGGATCACTCAAGTCAGGAGAAGGCTGCGCCCCGGAATGAAGATCAGATATTTCGATGAGGCACAGAACCGGTTGGTTGAAGCGGCCATCCTAGAGTTGCGGCGAACACGTCTGTTAGTAAAGAACCTTGGGGATAGGAAGCCGTGGCTGATCCCTTTCTGTGCCGTGAACATTGATGAAGTAGAGACCGATCTGAGAACTGCGCCGGGGCACAATGCGCTAGATCGCAGTAGCCTGAAGGTTGGAGATCAAATAGGCTTTCGAGATCGGCAGAACCAAGATAAGTATGGGCAGGTCATAGCTCTGAATCAGAAAACGGCCACGATCTTGACGAGCGATCAGCAGAAATGGAGAGTGGCTTACCAGTTTCTGTTCCCGGTCATCGACAGCAACGAATAATGAGACCTGAATAGATACGGTAACCGTTCAGTTGGTAAATGCCCCTGTTTTGCTGGGCTTTTTAGTGCGAAGAGTCGTGGGCTAGCCGAATTCTCTTCTCTTCAGCGGCTATCTTCTCAGTAAAAGTACTATATGTAGTGCCTTCTGCCGCTAAACTACAACATAGATACCTGAACGGTTACCCATGCGTCGTAACTGTTCACCTATCCAACTAAACAGTAGAAACCAAAGTTCATAGAACTGCCATTCCCGCGCCACGTCGGCTTCTTACCTTCCGCTCGTTCGACGACTTCCGACTCCGGCGCGAGCGATGTACCTTTATAGCGAGGCTCACATCTCTAGGATTTACGCGCAAGGCGAACAGGCTATTGTCCGCCTTGTCCACCGCCTTGTGGACAAAATCGAGGGCTTGGAGGCGCAACCCGAGATTCGTAGTATTGCTGCATTTATCCCGGCACGTTTGCACATGAAAGGTGATTCTCGCAGATACGTAGGATGGCGCGGGCCGAGGAGTTAAAGGCGGTGATGATCGAGCCGCCGGTCTTGCTCACGGTCAAATCGCCGATTAAAAACAGGCCCGGCACATTCGTCTTCCCGGTCGCGTCGAAGACCGGACCATCCTCTCCGAACCCAATGCCTAAGGCGCGCAAGAAATTGGTCGGCGTCGTCCCGCCGAGCGCATACACTATCCGATCAAAGGTGCGCGGTCGATGCTCTTCTTCCTTGAAGAAGACGCGCGGTCGTCCGCCTTCATCCTCTACTCTGAGGATATTTGAAGCACGGAGAATGGCGACCTCACCACGCTGCTCCATCGCCATCAAAGTGGCATGGTTGCGTTCATTCAGACGTGTCAACTCCGGCTGCCGGTACGAAAGCGTCAATTGATTATGTTGCTGGTAGAGGTGCTCAACGTACTCGGCTGCCGTGTCGCCACCGCCGACGACGAGCACCGTTTCGTTCTCAATTTTGTGCGAGGTGATGTCGAACAGCAGCCTTTCTTTGAGCGATGGCGGCAAGCGATACTCTTTCGGCTTGTTCGGGCGACCGAGGACGCCGATGGCGACGGCGATCACCCTGCTCTCGTAAACTCCCTGCGACGATTCGACGCGAAAATAAGCACCATCCGGCTCTTCAATCCGGCGCATCGCATAGACCTCTTCGCCATAACGTATGTTGAGGCCGTAGCTTTCGATGATCTGATCGAAGAACTCTATCATCTCCTGCTTGGTCATGTCGGTAATACACAACAGACCTTCGCAGTTCGCAGCATAGCCCTTGTAATTCGCTGTGGTCAGCTTCTGCTCCGGGTAGAACTGGCGGATGGCCCACGTATGAGCTGCGCCCTTTTCTAACAAGAGCACGCGCGAAGTATCTAGGCCAGCCGCGCGTGCCTCTGCCGCCAGTGCGATGCCGGCTGGGCCAGCGCCGATAACGAGTAGGTCATACATGCTATGCCGGGAGCGATAGCTCTGCCTGATTTGAAACTACTTCGCCATCCGGGAGGATAATCTTTTCATGGTCAGCCGTGACGCGCTCACCTTCAATGGTTATTTCTTCGCCGGTCGCGATCTCGACCGGGAGATGGTCAAGGAAGCGTTCGGCATCAATGGCGGCCATGCAGCCCGTGCCTGCCGCCGTGACGGCCTGACGATAGCATGAGTCCTGTACGTCGCCGCAGGCGAAAACGCCCGGCACGTTCGTCGCCATCGTCCGCCCGGCGGTCTTGAGATAGCCGACTTCGTCCATCTCAAGCTGACCCTTGAACAGATCCGTGTTGGGTTTGTGGCCGATGGCGACGAAGACGCCCTCGCAGTTGAAAATTCGCTCCTCGCCGGTCTTCAGATTCTTAAGGCGCACACCCGTCACGCCCGTCTCCGCCGTCCCCAGAATCTCTTCGACGCCTGTATCCCAGATGAAATCTATCTTCTCATTCTTGAACGCCTTCTCCTGCATGATCTTCGACGCTCGCAAAGAGCCGCGCCGGTGAATCACCGTAACGCGGCGTGCGTAGCGCGTCAGAAAGTTCGCTTCTTCCATCGCGGTGTCGCCGCCGCCGATGACCACGATCTCTCTGTCTTTGAAGAAGAATCCATCGCAGGTGGCGCAGGCCGAGACGCCCAAGCCACCCAACCCTGCGGGCGCGGGCGCTTCGCCCGGAATGCCGAGCCACTTGGCTGATGCGCCCGAAGCGATAATCAACGTCTTCGCTTTCAGCGTGTGCTCGTCCGTCACGATCCTGAAGGGCCGCTCGCTTAAATCAATCTGCCTGATCCAACTCGTCAGAAACTCCGTGCCGAAGCGTTCGGCCTGCGCGCGAAACTCCGCCATCAACTCAGGCCCTTGAATGCCTTTGGAGAAGCCCGGATAGTTCTCGACTTCGGTTGTGATAGTCAGTTGTCCGCCGGGCTGCGGCCCCTCGATCACCAACGGGCGAAGGTCAGCACGCGCCGCATAGATCGCCGCAGTCAAACCAGCCGGCCCGGAACCGATGATGACCACTTCGTAAATTGACTCTCTTTCACTCATCGTTCATTCCCCTGCCTTATCCCTTCGGAGCGACCAGCGCATCGAGCCGCGACGAATAATCTACGGGCAGTTCGTTGCCGAAGTAACGCACTACGCCGTTACGATCCAAAAAGAGAATCGTCGGCGTGCCCGTCACTTTGTATGAACGGGTCACGCTCGCGTCCGCATCGCGCACGACCCTGTATTTGATGCCGAAGTCTTTGATGCCACCTTCTGTGCGGGCGGGGCTGTCCTGAATGTTGATGCCGA
>JACCTF010000503.1 GCA_013812565.1 Pyrinomonadaceae bacterium
AACCGGCGCGTTCGGCCGCGAAGGAAACATGTTCCTTTCAAGCATTAATCTTTTTGCGTTATCAATCGGGATGTGGACGCTGCCCGCACTCCGGTCAATCCAACCGTAGTTTTCGAGTTGCTGATTCCACTCCCGACGCAAGGTTGCCATGTCCGCCAGCGGGTGCGTTTCATGACCCGGAGCGAGCTGCAGACGCGGTTCTGGTGGCAGGCGATCCTTGCCCCGGCGGGCGAGCGCCGAAGGCGGCGGTTGTTGTTGCGTTGATTGGTAAGCTAACAATCTAAATATGCCCCACACAATCAGGAAGACGACTGTCGTGGCGATAGTCAATCCCATAATAAATTTTATGATACCGCGGACGTTAACATCACTTTGCTCGTGACCGACGTCCGGGTTCTGCACGTGCGAGGCATCCGGGGTGCGGGCGTCAGGTGTGCCGCGACCACCCCCTTCACCGCTTGAATGATGACCTAAACCTTTCATAATTTAATATCTGCGTTGCTCAACTAAATTCTTTATAGTTGTTATTTTAAAACTAATGTCCGCCGCCGCCGTGAAGCGCTTTGTCAAGCAGCGGATCGTTGATTGGAAGCAGCGGCCGCTTGCTTAACTGCCAAGCGAACCACGCCAGCCAGAGCGCGCCAACTCCGAGAGGTACGATCAGATCAAACAAACTAAGTCCGAAATGTCCCTCATACGGGCGCTGGGGGTTTTTGTACAACTCGGGCACGATCAGCCAGAGCGAATCGATGAAACGCATCACGATGACAAGCACCGCCACGATGCTAAGCAGGCGCGGGTTGCGTTTCAAATCTCGCCTGAGCAGCAGCAGAAAAGGCAGCGCGAAATGAAAGATCATCAATGAAACCCCGATGACCTGCCACCCGCCCGTTACACGGCGCAAGTACCACGGAACTTCCTCGGGCAAATTTGCCCACCAGATGATCAAGAACTGCGATAGATTGAAATAAGCCCACAGCATTACGAAGGCGAGCAGCAGTTTGCCAAGATCGTGGAAGTGACGTGCCAGTAGCACGCCGCGCAAGGGTTCCCGGTTTGCTAACAACACGGCCACTGCAATCGTAAACGACAGCGCGCTCAATCCCCATCCGCCCATAAAGAGAATGCCGAAGATGGTTGAGTACCATTCAGGGTCAAGCGACATCACCCAGTCGACCGCCGCGAAGGTCACGGTCAGCGCAAAGAGCACGAGGCCCGGCCCGCTCAAAGTTTGCATCCGCTTTGCAAATCTAATGTCGGCCGTTTCGTCTTGCTCGGCCGACCACTTGTTCAAGAAATAAACAAGCGTTCCCCAGATGGCGAAGTAGATAACCGTTCGTATGATAAAGAACGGGATGTTCAAGTAAGCGCTCTTCAGCCGGAGCATCTCGGTCTCTCTAACCGCTTCACTGTCCGACCAGTGATAAAGGTCGTGCATCCCGAAAAGGATCGGTAAGAACAGAATCCCCATCAACGGCAACGTCCGTGTTGACGATTCGAGCACGCGCCGGATGACCACGCCCCATGCGCCGCCCGCGAGATGTTGAACCATTAGAAGCGCCAGCGAACCGAGCGCGATGCCAATCCAAAAAACATAAGCCAAAAGGTACGAGTGGAAGAACTGTCTGCGCAACCCGGGGATGGGAACCAGCAAGGCGGCGATGACAGACACGACCAAGAGCGCGATGCCGATAAGAAAGCCGAGCCGCTGAACACGCGCAAGCTCTGCCGGAGGTGTGTAGCTGTTAGCAATATGCGTCGCCATCAACGTCGCTCTCCCCCTCCGGCGCTACTAACAGCGCTAGCAGTGCTGGTGGCGGTGCCGCCCCCTTCAAGTTTCTGCCGTTCTTCCGGCGGCACGT
This sequence comes from Pyrinomonadaceae bacterium, assembly GCA_013812565.1. Classification (GTDB taxonomy): domain Bacteria; phylum Acidobacteriota; class Blastocatellia; order Pyrinomonadales; family Pyrinomonadaceae; genus JACCTF01. Next base: position 1,863 of record JACCTF010000503.1, read on the forward strand.
CATTCAGTGTCGCTTGCTGGCTAAACTGCAAGGCGCGAATGTAGGCGACGATGGCCCAGCGGTCGCGAGGCGGAATCTGCGCTCCGTAACTCGGCATTGATCCCCAGCCGTTGGTAATCACGTCATAGAAGTGGCCGAGCCGCGCCTGTCGCAGTTGATCCGTGTGATACGAGGTCGGCTTGCGGTAGCCTCGCTTCACAACCATACCGTCGGCGTTGCCGACCATGCCGTGGCACATCGAACAGAAGGCGTTGAAGCGTTCCTGCCCACGGTCAAGCACTTCGCTTGTAATAGGAAACGGGTAAGTATCGACTTCGTTTGTGCCCGGCCGCGTTGAAGTTTGCAT
>JACCTF010000507.1 GCA_013812565.1 Pyrinomonadaceae bacterium
GCGGTCTTGAACGCCGGGCGGCTTGAACAGATCGGCACACCCGATGAAGTTTACAACCGACCGGAAACCGAGTACGTCGCGACTTTTCTTGGGGCGGCTAATCTGCTGCTCGGTGTTGTCAGTGGCGGCCAAGTAGAGATCGGCACTGTCATGATTCCGGCTCGTGAGGAAACAGAACGATTCCGCGACGGGCAAGCGATCAAGGTAGTTTTCCGCCCCGAGGATGTGCAGTTAAGCAAAACCGGCGCACTGCCTAACGGCTGCCATCGTCTCGCCAATGGCGTGATCGAAGAGGTGGATTTTGTTGGAGCTTACGAACGCCTTATGCTGCGGCTCGACCTTACCGCGCGCCGACCCGCTGAAGGCCAGCTGCCCTTACACACAGTATCTAACAATGTGCCTGAGCGAAGAACCGGTGTTCCTGTGATCGTCACGCGCCCGAAGTCTGAGGCGAGCGACGCTCCGTTTGGCGTCGGCGACCACGTCGCCGTCGGACTCAGGACGTTTCGCGTGCTGCCTAACTTCGCGCTCTCAACAGAACAGGCCAGCCGCGTTGTGGACGTGCGGAGTTAATAATCATCCAGGTAAAAGTGGTAACAGCCTCTGCCTCTGCGGCAGATGAACCACTACCCGTAAAATCTAAGCTTCTCAATAGTGACAAGTGACGAGCCGCACAATCCCCACATCCTTCTTGCTCGTCACTCTTAATGTAGTGGACGAATCGAGGCGAGAAACATGATCACCGCAGTCCAAAGCGCGCACTTCATACAACAGGAAGAAGTTAACCCGCTCGGCCAGGTGCAACTTTCATTTATCGGTTGCGGGGTAATGGCCGAAGCCATGATTGCCGGTCTGCTCAAACGCGGAATGGTCAGGCCAGAGCAGATCGTCGGCAGCCACCCGCGAGCCGGTCGTCGCGAGGAGTTAATGGCGAAGTACGGCATTCGCGTTGTCGAAAGCAACCGCGAAGCAGCAACCTCGCGCCACTCATCTGACACCCTGAACGAGCATTATACTCATTCAATCATCACCCTTGCCGTCAAGCCGCAGCGTCTCAACACGGTCTTAAGTGAACTGCGCGGCGCACTGCAGCAAGATGACATTGCGCTCTCAATCATCGCCGGAGCAGAGATTGAAACGATTGCGGGCGAACTGCTTCATCCGAGCATCGTGCGGGCGATGCCTAACACCCCCGCGCAGATCGGCCACGGGATGATTGCCTGGACCGCCACGCCGCAAGTAAACGAATTGCAGCAGTCGCAGGTTCGCGCGATGCTCGGCGCCTTGGGTCGCCAGATGCATATGGAAGAAGAGCGGATGATCGACATGGCGACGGCCCTGAGCGCAACCGGCCCAACCTATATCTTCATGATGATGGAAGCCTTGGTCGATGCCGGTGTGCACATGGGGTTTTCGCGACACGTCGCGCAGGAACTCGTCGTGCAGACGATGCTCGGCTCGGTGCTCTTCGCCCGCGAATCGCACAAACATCCGGCGGAACTCCGCAACATGGTGACATCGCCCGGCGGCACATCAGCCGAAGCGATCTACCAGATGGAGAAAGGCAGCATGCGCACCGTGTTATCAAAGGCCGTGTGGGCCGCCTACCAACGCGCCGTCAGCCTCGGTCGCAAAAAGCGCCAACCAGAGTCGTGATCTAAGGGCGAGGAAATCCTTTCAAATGTTTCTTACCTAGCGCGATCCAATAAAGGTTGGCCCAAGAAGCACAGCGTTGAAGAACAAGCGCATGGTGGAGAGCTGTGTGGCGCGGAAGTTCGGATCGTCGGCAAAGAGAATCGCCTGGCCGCGTCCTATCGGCTCTTGCCAGAGAAAGAGCGACCTCGCGAGAGCTTTTTGCGATTCAGGCCACATGAAACCGGCGAGGCGCAAGCTTCTCTCATCAGGAAACGCCGCGATGTTCTGGCCGCCCTTGCTGATGGTAAAGGCGTAGTTTGATGCGATGGTTGCGCCGATGTCATCGGTGTAGCCGTAGCCGAGGAAATGCTGTCCATCGATTTTGAGGCGAAGCAGCGCGCCGGAGACGCGGACCAACT
>JACCTF010000526.1 GCA_013812565.1 Pyrinomonadaceae bacterium
GATCGAGCAAACAGACAAGCGCGCCGAGCAGCAAACGACCTACGAAGCTTCTCCTGCAGTGCGTGCGCGTCGGGAACGACTTGAATCTCTAACGCTGGCGCGCGCCCGTACACTTGCGCAACTCCAGCATGCCGTCGTTCCCGCCTATCGCGAGATGCTTGAGCGGGCGCTGCGCACGCTTGAAGCAGAGATAAGCGAGTTGAGTTGATAAGTGAAGGATGGGGACCCACGTTTAAAAGTGCTCAGGCTTTGGCGAAGCCTGAGCGCTGTTTTTATCCAACAGTGGGGTGGGAAACCTTGATCGAAAAGATTGATCGGTCATGCGAATCTTTTATGCAATCGAGCTATCCGCCGAGGTGCGTAGGCGCGCCGCCGAACACATCGCGCGCGTCGGTCGCGCTGCACCAAATCTTCCCGCCTCAGTTGCAACGTGGGAGAGCGCCGAAAAGCTCCACATCACATTGAAATTCCTTGGTGAGATCGAGCCGGATCAGGTAGAAGACGTGGGCCGCGCCGCAGCACGTGCGGCTCATGGTGCGTCACCTTTTGAGATAACAATTGAGGGCACTGGAGCATTTCCACCGCGTGCGCTTCCACGCGTTTTATGGCTGGGCATCACAGATGCTTCGGGCGGTCTCGCGCAGTTACAACAGCGTCTTGAAGATGAATGCGCGGAGCAAGGTTTTGCACGCGAAGCGCGGGCGTTTCACCCGCATCTGACTCTCGCGCGTTTGCGTGTGCCGCAGGGAGCACGAACTTTGGCCCAGCTTCACGCAGCATCCGGATTCGAAGCAATACCGTTCACCATCACCGAGTTGGTTGTGATGCAGAGTGAGCTTACGCCTACCGGCTCGCGCTACACGGTGAGCTCGCGCCACAACCTAATAGTCGCAACTTGATAGGGCTTGCTATGCTCTCGCGCCACAAGCACGATCGTACTCGCCCGCTCCGCGTCTACCTCCACCTTGGCATGTGCTGATGCCGAACGCACGCAACCATGCCGCTGTTATCTCTGACTGGGGGTTATATCAAAACTTGTGACAAATGTAATCGGTCAGTTATGTGAGCAGATTTAGTTTTTTTAGAGCTGTCTATTTCAAAAAGCAGTTGAGTAGTTTTGAGGTTTGGATTTTCGCTTATCTTGTCCAACATCTGTTTGACCTTCTGACGCGGATTCGATTCGCCCTTTTTCAACGTTTGTAGCAGGCTCAGCAAGACTCCTCTGGTCTTTGCTCCTTCTTCGGCTTGCGAACCGAAACTGACTTTTCGTGCTATGACAGTCGGGCGCAACTCGCGCTCGGCACGGTTGTTTTCTGCTGGGACATTTCTATCTTCAACCCACTGATAAAGCCTCTCCGCACTTTCGATGAAGAAATCAGACCACCGCTTGATGGCAGGATGTCGATCTTCGTCTTGCGCGGCTAAGGAGTCAGGCAGACACAGTGAAAATATCTCACTCTTTATTGTGACGGCTTCTTTATAATACTGCTGATCCGTCATCTTCTTGCCACGCAAGGTCATCGCTTCGGATAGAAGTTGCCGCAGCCTACCGATAAACTCTTGGACTTCTTTGTTCTCTTCAAACTTTGCGGCTTCATCTTTCAAATCTCTTGAAAGATGTGCAAAGCAGTATTGAATCTTGCACGGCACGCGGTTGTAGCCGTTGTATCTGTCCACCACCAAATAGCCTTCTAAGGGTGTTGCACCAAAGACTTCTTTGACAACTGTTGCCGCACGCGTCTGGCGATACAGGTAGAGACTGAGACTCTCGCTTGAAAACAGCCAACAATAGCCGTTTGAGCCATCTACGCGCCAAGTCGTCTCATCTGCATGTCGCACCACTGCTTGACGATATGCTTGAATCAACTGATCAAGACACGGCTCAAACAACTTTCCCAACCAATGCAACGATTCAATGATGGTGGAATAGTTGACTTTTAATCGCTCGGTGATTCTGCCCAAAGGGATGCCGTGCAAATAATGGCTTTCGACAACTTCCGACAATAACTCGTTCGAGAGCAGCATCTTCGGGAGCAGTGCAAAGACCCTCGCTTGCAGATAGGTTTTACACCCGAGGACAATACTTTCTTTCCAACTCGTAGAGCAGTTTCTTCACCTTCAGCGCCTGAAGGTCTAAAACCGAACGCGGCGCCGAGCCTTTCTGCCACAAAGCAACATGGCAGGTGGGACAATCCGTTGCTTCAACTTTGACAACACGAACTTCTTCGACTTCTTGCTTCGTGTGCGCTTGACGACCATGACAGGGATGCCCAAGCTTGGCTCCGCCTTGCTTCTTGCTTTTCTCTTCCGTGGCGTTCTCTTTGAGCGGAATCTTTG
>JACCTF010000537.1 GCA_013812565.1 Pyrinomonadaceae bacterium
GGTCGAAACCATCTCGCCGTCAAGAGCGAAAAGCCCGGCTCTGGCGCTGCCAGTCCCGACATCAACGCCGATCACATACTCTGCATTGTTTGTCGTCCGCACGCTCATTCTAAAAGTTCAGTCGCAACGCAAACTGGAGGATGCGCGGATCGCCAGCGGATAATATTCTTCCGAAGTTGCCCGAACTCCGGTTGCTGTTCGGCAAACCCAGATTGACGAAGTTGAAGACGTTAAAAGCCTCGGCTCTGAACTGCAGTCTGACATCTTCTGTGACGGGGAAGTTGCGATGCAATCCGAGGTCAACGTTTTTGTAGCTAGGACCGCGAAGCGAGTTTCTTCCGACATTACCGAAGGTTCCCGCCGGAGCAGGTCCGAAAGCCGTAGTGTCAAACCATCGAAGAACTTGCTCGCCGCGCGGTCTGTCGTCATTAAACTGCGAATCGCGAAGCAGAACCGGGCGCTGGCCTCCAGTGGTTCCGACGAGCGCGGTGTCCACTCCGCTCGTGACGGTAAAAGGCAACCCGCTTTGCAGGGTAAGGATGCCCGTTAAGTTGTAATTGCCGAATACAGCGTTAACTAAATTATTAGAAAAAGGTGGCAGCGCATAGGTTGAGGCGAGAGTGAAGCGATGCCTCACATCGAAGTTAGAAGGTCCGCGGTCGAACCTGCGATCAAACGGATTTGATTGGCCGATGCCCGTGAATTTGTTCTCCGAGCCATCGTCAAGGCTCTTTGACCACGTGTAGGAACTGAGAAGTGTTAGTCCCTGGCTAAGGCGTTTATCAAGATTGACCTGCAGCGCGTGATAAGTGGAGGACCCTGAAGGCTCGACAGTCGCGATACTAGAGAAGGTCGGTCCGTAAGGTCGCCTTTGATTCGTGTTTACCGTCGTCGCACCGGGGCCGAAAATGGCCGGATTGAATTCACGGACGATGCCAAGGTTCGTTCCCTTCGAACCAGCGTAAGCCGTTCTCAGCACAAAGGTTTGAAGAAATTGGCGTTCAAGAGAGAGGTTCCACGATTGTAGATATGCGTTGCGGAAGTCGCGGTCGTAGCTGAAAACAGACAGCCCTTGTGGGAAAGCGACGTTGCTCGGCGGATCGAGCGGGGATGGAAACGGATTGGTCCTTCCGGCATAAGGGTCGCTCAAAGAGTTTTGCGCATTGCCGGTAAAGGAAACCACGGTCCCAAACGGCGGATTATTGGCTAAGCTGTTAGTCGTGATCGAATTGGGGCGGTCGAAAAAGATGCCATATCCACCGCGCACACTGGTGCGGCCATCGCCGAAAACATCATATGCAAAACCTACTCTAGGTCCGAAGTTCAAGAGCGAGCGGTCGAATCCGCCTTCGGGCACGCCCGGATCGCCCGGAAAAACGAGACCGAGCGGAGCGTTCACATAAGTTGGCGATTCAACTCCGGGACGAAACGCTGCCAAGCGGTTTTGCGCATCGGTGTAGGGGATGAACGGATCCCACCTCAGACCGAGACTAAGTGTTAAGCGCTGAGAGGCGCGATATTCATCTTGAATGAATAGGGCTGGCGCATGGATGCGAGTGTATTTATATTCGCCAATGCCTTGGGTAATTGCCGAAAACTTGCCAAGCAGAAAATCAGCGAGCGCATCTCCGGTGCCAGCGGAGTTACCGGGAGCGAATGTGAACTGCCCGTTGGCTCGAAAGTTATTGACGATGTCGCCTTTGCCGTAGCTGTAATCGCCGCCGAAAGAAAGATTGTGCGATCCGGCGACGATGCGCGTTGTGTTGGCGACCTGATATTCATCTCGCAAAAATGTGTTGGTGTCTCCGGTGTTGATCCCGAAGTAGCCGTTAACAGTGATTTGGATTTGCGGAGCATCATCGCTGTAAATGTTTGACCCGAGCGATTGCAGACTTGGCGGGTAGATATGAAAGTTATCGTTATTCATCCGGTTGAAAGTCAGCACAAGGCTGTTTGTGATTCTCGGACTGAAGATGTGAGTGTCGTTCAACGCCACGACCGTATTGCGCCAGGTACGTCCAAAACCTGATGCTAAGTAGTTTTGCTCATCCAGAAACGGCGGCTGGCTGGCTTTAGAAAACCAGAGACGACCGAACAATCTGTTGCTACTGCTGAACTGATGATCAACGCGCCCCATGTATTGATCGTCATCCAAGATTCCCGGCACGCCAAAGCGAGTTAGACCGCCGGCGTCGGAGGTCGTTGGGATGTAGTTATTTAGGAGTCGCGCCGAGACGGGATTGAAAAGACTAACGGGAATCTGATTGTTGGCGAAGGGCTGACCTGTAAAAGGATTGCGCAGTTGCAACGGAGTGGAGCGGCGTAGCAGAGCTGAAAAATCACCGTTACGCTGAGCCGCTGTTGGCACGAGAGCGGTTTGATCGCTCGGTCTTTGCCGTGTTCTGGTTC
>JACCTF010000554.1 GCA_013812565.1 Pyrinomonadaceae bacterium
CTGCTAATCGCAGATACAGTTGTTCCCTTGCGAGAATACAGCCGAACGGAATGTTCATTGTCGGTCCCTACGAGCGGCAAATTGAATAAGGGCAATTGCGTTGCAGACGTAGGCTGATTAGGTGCAAAATCATTCCGCTTAAGAGGTGTAACATGAAATTTAAAGTATTTGCTCTGGCTTCGGCTCTCGCCATCTGCGCCGTCGCCACTTCGGCACAGGATGATAGTGAGCAGGTCACTCTGCGTGGCTACCTCGTCGACGCACGCTACGCTTCAGACCTCCAGAGCTGGGAGACCCTCGCACAGAAAGCCAAGAAGTACACGCGACAGCGCGGGTTGACGAAAGAAGCGGCGGAGCGCGGCTTCGGCTTGGTCAGAGGAAGCAAGTTCTACCCGTTCGACGCGAAGGGCAACGAGTTGGCGCTGGAGTTGTTGGGGAAGACGGGGAAGGCCGCCGGGATCAGCGTGGAGGTGGTCGGGACACTGCCGAAGAATACAGAGGCAGGGGCAGTTGCGGGTTCATCGAAGAAGTGGGAGCTTGGGCGAGACCGGATCGGGCGGCCGACCTACGAGGGAGTGCCAAAGGAGGAGAGCTACGGTGGCAGCATCAGCTTCGGGCGGCGCAAAGGCGGTGAGGTGAAGTTGGCTGTTGAGTCGCTAAAGGAGATCGAGTCACCGGGGGCGACACCGTAGGGCGGCGTGGCGGCAAGCCTAACCGAGTGCTGAAGCCGGCCCGCATGAGGTTGCGCGCTAAAGATCGGTTTGAGCAGACGGCTTGGCACCGACGCTTCGGGCTGTTTTGTATTCAACCTGTGTATGTCAAAGAGAGAAGTAGCATATGGCTAATTTTTACCTTGAGCTTGATGACACTCTCCAAAGCTTCATCTGTCAGCAGAAAATCTTCTTCACTGCTTCTGCACCTGTGGAAGGTCGCATCAACCTGTCACCGAAAGGGATGGATACCTTCCGCTGCCTTGATCGGAAAACTGTCGCTTACCTTGATCTCACAGGCAGCGGCAATGAAACAGCCGCACACCTGCTTGAGAACGGTCGCATGACGGTCATGTTCTGTAGCTTCTCAGAGAAGCCATTGATCTTGCGCCTGTATGGGCACGGGAGAGTGGTACGACCGAGAGATGAAGAATGGCAAGAGTTGCACGCACGCTTTCATCCACTACCCGGGGAACGCCAGATCATTGTTCTTGATGTCGAGTCAGCACAAACATCCTGTGGGTTTGCGGTACCCGTCTATGAACTGAAAGAAGAACGACAGATGTTAGTCGAGTGGACGATGAAGAAGGGGGAAGAGGGTTTAGAGGAGTACCGGAAAACAAAGAATCAAACCAGCATCGATGGGCTACCAACCCATCTGTGTGAAAGTTAAGGCTTACATAACAGCCGGGTGCAGCGGGTTCACATATTAGCGTGTTTGCCGAAGATGAGTGCTTCAATCCGTCGCTCAGCCTGGCCGTTAAGGAATACCGATTTGCAGAGCCGGCTCGCTTGGTGCGAACATCGCAGACAGCGGAACCGCAAGTAAGGCAAGGGGGATCAATGTCTAAAACCTGCTGCGGTTGCTGGGTAGGACTCCTCTTGATGGTGGGTCTGGTCGGCTATCAACGCGGTACTACCACGAACGGCCGGCTCGCTAGTGACAGCCTGCAGCAGGTTCCGGCAGGCTCCTTTCTCGGTTCAAAAGGCGGCGACGAGCGCGAGGTCGGCGGCATCAAGCTCTGCTGGTCCCCGCCCGGCAAGTTTATCATGGGCAGCCCGCCCAACGAACCCGAGCGGCGTCCCGACGAGGCGCAGGTCGAGGTAACGCTCAGCAGGGGGTTCTGGACCGGGAAGTATGAGGTGACGCAGGGTCAGTGGAAACGGGTCGTCGGCGAGTTCCCGGGTCAGTTCACAGCCGGTGAGGGCGACGACTTCCCCGTCTACACGATCAATTTCGCCGAGGCGGAGGGATTCTGCCGGAAGCTGACCGAGCAAGCTCATGCTTCGGGTGAGCTGCCGAAGGAGTGGGAGTTCCGGCTCCCGACGGAAGCGCAGTGGGAGTACGCCTGCCGGGCCGGAACCACGACTGCAACTTCGTTCGGTGACAAGCTGAGCAGCAAACAGGCGAACTTCCAAGGGAAGCCATACAACGGAGCCGAGGAGGGGCCGTCACTGAAGCGGACAGCGCGAGTCGGCAGCTACCCGGCCAACCCATGGGGCTTGCATGACATGCACGGCAATGTGTTCGAGTGGTGCCGGGACTGGTACCACCCGAAGCTCCCGGGCGGCATCGACCCCGACCGATCAGGGATGAAGGCTGCATCGCGGGTACGCCGTGGCGGATGCTGGGCAGACGAGGGCTGGCCCTGCCGGTCGGCCTTCCGCCTGCGGTTTGAGCCTGAACGGCGGCACGACCACATAGGCTTTCGCGTAGTAGCTGTGCGGCCGTAGCCAGCCAGAGGCGAGCGGCCGCCGCCTAAGAATTTCATCAAGGGGAGCGCGGCGAGCAAGGCCCGGTTATGCAAAGCGTTACCTCTCACCAAAATCCATAAAGTGAATTAGCAGACCCTACAAGCGGTGAGGTAGGGCAGTGCCGATGCAGATATAATCGACCTTGATTGCTAAATCGAAACACGCGACATTGGCACACCCTGAAATCTTCGGTATTGATGAAGCCTCGATGTTTGCATCCTTATCTTCAGTTCGGGAAATTTGATCCGTACCAATCTTGTAAGGTTCGATTTAGCCCCCTTTACTTTGCTTCGGCGAGCTGGCCTGCCGCGCGCACGCCTCTGCCCGTGCGTCCAGTAAGCTGATCGCCCATGTCTTCGCGCGCGCTCTCGGCCAGTTTCTCTAGGCGCTCGACCACGCCGGGATGTTTGTCGGCCACGTTCGTTGTTTCGCTGACATCATTCTCCAGGTCGTAGAGTTCCCGATTGACCTTCACCGTTTGGTACTTAACCGGCAGCCCGTCATCTCTTCCCTGCTGCCCCGAGAGCGTGCGGTAGGTGTGCGGCAGGATCAGCTTCCACCGCTTGCTGCGCACCGCCTGTAGCTCGTTCGTGTTGTAGTAGAAGAAAAAGGCTTCGTGCGGACTTGTCGCCCCCGCCAGCCCCGCCAACAAAGGCCAGATGTCGAGGCGTCAATCCTGTGCTTCGGCAGTTCGGCCCCCGCTAACTTGGCGATTGTCGGCAGCAGATCAATCGTCATCGCCGGTTCACGGTTCACCCGACCGGCAGGAATTCTTCCAGGCCAGCGCGCGATGAACGGCACACGCGTTCCGCCTTCCCAGACCGTCCCCTTACCCTCACGCAAGCGTCCGGCTGAACCGGCGTGCCCCCCGTACGAAAGCCACGGGCCGTTGTCCGAAGTGAAGATCACGAGCGTGTCGCGGTCAAGTCCGTGCCTTTTTATGGCCGCGAGGACTTCGCCCACGCTCCAGTCGATCTCCTGGATCACGTCGCCGTACAGCCCCTGCTTTGAACTGCCCCTGAAGCGCTCGCTCGCGTGCAACGGGACGTGCGGCATGGTGTGCGGCATGTACAGAAAGAAGGGGCGCGCTTTGTTTCGCTCGATGAACTTCAACGCGCGTTCGGTGTACCACCCCGTCAACCGCGTCTGGTCGGGCATCAGTTGAGCGACCCTTTCGCCGCCGGGTTTGTCCCCCTCGATGAGCGGCAACTCGGGGTACGTGCCGGGTTTAGCTTCCGCGTGTTTCGGCCACATGTCATTTGAGTACGGCAATCCAAAATACTCGTCGAAGCCGTGCCCGGTGGGGAGAAACTGCGTGTGATGCCCGAGGTGCCACTTGCCGAATAGGGACGTCCGGTAGCCGCGCGCCTTTAACATCTCGGCGATCGTCACTTCGTCGGCGCTGATGCCGTGCCGCGACCGGTGATCGAGCGCGCCGTGGATGCCGATGCGGTTCGGGTAACAT
>JACCTF010000560.1 GCA_013812565.1 Pyrinomonadaceae bacterium
GCCCCGTCCGCCCCGGCCAGTTGGGCGACCTCGACGTAAGCCGCGTACTGCTCCTCCTCCGAAGGAAGCACGCCGTCATGTGAGAGAAGAAACTCCGAGCGATACAGCCCGATGCCCCGCGCACCGTAGCGGCGAATGCCTTCATACTCAGCCGGTAGTTCGATGTTGGCGCGCAAGGTCACTTCGCACCCATCAAGCGTGCGCAACGGGGCGGAAAGCTCATCAGCCGCAATCCCGCTCCGTAATGCTTCGGTCGTGTGTGAAACATGTGTGGAGAGTCGCTCAACCGTTGCCGCCGACGGATGCAAAACAACGTCACCCTTGAAAGCATCAACGATTACGGGGTCGCCTGTCCGCGCGCGGCGAAATAGATCGCGCACACCGACGACTGCCGGGATACTGAGGCTGCGCGCGATGATCGCGGTGTGCGAAGTCCATCCCCCGACATCAGATACAACAGCGCGCACATTTGCGAAGTCGAGTTCGGCGGCCGTGGAAGGTAATAGCTCTTCCGCCACCACAACCGCGTCTTCCGTCAGACGCTGGGAACCTGGACTCCCACCCTTCAACGCGACGAGTATGCGATGCATCACATCTTCGATGTCCGAGCCGCGCTCGCGCAAGTAGTCGTCTTTAATCTCTGAGTAGATGGCGAGCAGGCGATCCGCTGCGACCTTAACCGCCCACTCCGCGTTAACGCGCTCATACCGAATGTATCTTTCGAACTCATCAATTAGTTTGCGATCTTCAAGCATGAGCAGGTGCGCGTCGAAGATATAGGCATGTTCACTGCCAAGCTCTCGTTCAGCGCGCTCCTTGATTGTGAGCAACTGGGCGTGCGCGAGATGCACGGCCGCGTGCAACCGCTCGGTTTCGCGCCCAACGTCTGCTGCCTCAATCGTCGCACGGTAGATGAAGCGTGCGCCATTGTGGATGCGCAACACGCGCCCTACGGCCACGCCGTCAGAAACCCCAAGCCCGTGCCAACGCTCCTCTTTTGATCCGTCATTGCCCAGCTTGTTCACTACTGCCGTCCTTCTTCGCCAAGCCCCTCAGCAATCAACGTGCATAGAGCGTTGATGGCTTCATCTTCGTCTTCGCCGTAGACGATGGCGCGCAGTTCGGTTCCGAAGCCGGCGGCCAACATCAATACGCTCAGAATAGATTTCGCGTCCGCCGAGTGACTGCCGTCAATGCGTTCGAGCCGCACCGCGCTATGGTAGCTATTGGCAACGCGTACAAGACGCGCCGCGGCGCGGGCGTGCAAGCCTAGACGGTTTCGGATCACCACTCGTCGTTCAAGCATCTAGCTCTTTTTGTTTAACCTTGGCGGGCCGAGCAGTTCGCCCGCCAGGTAGATTCCTTCCCGCCCTTGATCGCGCACGCAGCGCGCCACCTCTGTAAGCGATTCTTCCTCCGCCTGGCTCGCCAATTTAATCACCATCGGCAGATTGACCCCGGTGACGACCTCGACTTTCTCATCAGCAAGAAACATTGCTGCGATATTGGTCGGCGTGCCGCCAAACATATCTGTCAATAGCAACACGCCGCGCCCTTCGGAGACGCGCTCCATCGCGCGCTCAATTTCGTTGCGGGATGCGTCCATATCATCATGCCAGCCAATAGAAATGGCTGTAATATGCGGCACCGGGCCGACGATCATTTCGGCTGCCGCCACCAGTTCGTTTGCTAGCTGCCCGTGTGTCACCACCACACCAGCGATCCGACGTACGCTGCTGCGGTTGGTGCCTGCCCTTTCATCTCTACCCGAATCTCCAGTCATTTATGTTAATCCTAATTCCCATTGTTCAAAAATAATAAACCCAAAGATCATCGGCAGCTTCTCGGCTTACTGCGTGCTGTCTACCGCCTGCTGTCTTCTCCTTACCGCCTACTGCCTCCTGTCTCCTGCCTAGTGCCGTTTACTCTCTGTCGGCGTGTCTTTCGCACGTCGCGGTGCAGGGCTGCCGCGTCGAATCCAGCGCGGCGCAAGCGGCGCGCGAGCGCGTTGGAGATCATCACCGAACGATGGCGACCGCCCGTACAGCCTATCCCAACCGTGACGTAAGATTTTCCCTCACGCTGATAAAGCGGCAGTAGATACTCCAGTAGATCGCTGAAGCGTTGAAGCGTTTCCGTAACTTCAGGTTTTGAGTTTAAAAACTTAACGATGCGTTGATCGTGACCCGACAGATCACGTAGTTCCGGTATGAAGTGTGGATTTGGTAAATGACGCACGTCGAACAGCAAATCAACATCACGCACCCCGCCATACTTATGCCCGAAGCTCAAGACCTGCACGTGCATCGGCGTGCCCTGGCCTTCGGGGTTGAAGCGTTCAACCAACAGACGCCTGAGTGTATGCACAGTGTGCTCAGAGGTATCAATGATGTAGTCGGCGTGAGCGCGAATCTCTGCCATCTCCTCGCGCTCGTGTCGAATAGCCTCAAGCAACCCTTCGCCCGTATCAGTGGGGTGCGGGCGGCGAGTTTCGCTAAAGCGTCGCTGCAAGCTATCGTCCGAGGCTTCAAGGAAAATCACAAAGGTTCGCAGACCCCTTTCTTGCAAAGCGTGCAACTGCGCACCGAACTCGTCAAGGAAGCGGCCTTCGCGGATGTTTATCACCAGCGCCGCGCGCTCGATGCGCGGATTCCCTCCATCGTCAGACTGGACCAGCCGGGCGAATGTCGGCAACAGTGTGAGCGGTAGATTGTCAACGCAGAAGTAGCCTAAATCTTCAAAGGCGTTGGTGGCAGACGACATCCCTGACCCACTCAGGCCCGTAATGATCACAATGTCGGGTGCGCCGCTTTCACCTTCTTGTTTCTTCTCGGTCATCTTCCAACTCACTGTTGTTTACACGTCGGCTTTCGGCCTCGACATCCGGCGCGCGCAACGATGCGGTGTGGCGCGCGACAAATGTTTGCGCGGCATTGTTCCCGCGCGCGCGCGACAGGTGAACGCGGACGGCTGTCTCGACCAGCGTAGCGAGGTTTCTGCCGGAGCCGACCGGGATCAGAAAGTGCGGCACACGCACGCCAAGGATCTCCGCCGTAAGTTCATCTATTCCCAAACGGTCTACCTCTTTTACTTCATCCCAGCGTTCGAGTTTAATCGAAAGATCGATGTTCTTTGGCCCGCTGATTGTTGAAACCCCGAACAAATCTCGTATGTTAATGATGCCGACGCCGCGAAGCTCCAGATGCTCGCTCAGCAGTTCGGGCGCGCTTCCAAGCAATTGGTCGGGCGCAATGCGGCGAACTTCCACAAGATCGTCTGCGACAAGCCGGTGTCCGCGGACAATCAAATCAAGCGCGCATTCCGACTTCCCGATTCCAGAGCGACCCTCGATCAACACGCCGACTCCGTAGAGTTCCAGCAGCACGCCGTGACGTGTCTCACGCGGAGCCAGCGTCTCTTGCAAAAACTCTGTCGTGACGGTGATAGCGAGTGAACTCACCAGCGGGGTTTGCAAGAGCGGCACTCCGGTGCGCTCGGCCCATTCCGCAAGCTCAGGCGGTAAGGCCGGGCTCTTCGTGACAAGCATGCAGGCGATCTGTCCGAGCGCGCCGCTATTGAGGACCTCACGTCGTCGCTCAGACGAAAGCTGGTTAAGGTAGGCAATCTCGCTTTGACCGACGATCTGCACGCGGCCCGTATGAATGTCGTGGGCAAATCCGGCGAGCGCTAAGCCCAGCTTGTGAACGCGCGCGGCAGTGATGCGGCGTGCAACCGCCGCGTCGGCACCGGCAAGTACGTGCAATTGAAGCCGCGCCGGGCCGCACGCGACAAAATCGCCAACTGTGATCGTCGGATGATCCGGCATAAGTGATTCGGGATTTGCGATTGCCGATTTGTGATTTGAAGACATGATCTTACTTCCTCCTCTTCAATCGCAAATCGGCAATCTAAAATCGCAAATTTGAAATCCGATTACGGCTCGATTAAACCGAAGTTGCCGTCTTGACGTTTGTAAATAACACAAGCGTGATTGGTGTCCGAGTCACGGAAGACTAAGAAGTGATCGGCCGCTTCTGATAAGCGTAAGGCCGCTTCTTCGGCTGTCATCGGTTTTACCGAGTAGCGACGTGCGACAATGATACGGGGCGGGGGCGGAGCGGCATCCACAGATGCTTCAGATGTGGGAAGCGCACTAATCTTTTTAGCTGTTTGATGACGTTCAATAATCTTCTTCTTGAGCTTGATGGCTTGTTTCTCGATCTTTGCAATCGCGCTTGTCAGAGCTTGATACATATCGTTGTCGGTGACAGTTGCCGTCAACGTGTGATCGCGCCAGTGAAGCACAAGCTCGCCGATATGACGATTCTTCTCAACTTCCGTACGAATATGCACGTGCGCTGTCGAGTCATTGAAGATATGGTCTAGTTTGCGAAAATGGTCTTCGACATGAGCGCGGAGGGTAGGAGTAACTTCCATGTGGCGGCCGGTATACTCAAACTTCATCAAAGCATCTCCTTGACATTTAAGAGAGGACGACAACTCATGAATAGCGAACGCCGTGGTTGACCCACCCCGCCTGTTCCCCGTCCATCATTCCTCTTGATAGATCCCTTTATATAACTGTCCGGCGCTCACGCGAACCTGGGATCTGCATCTGGTCGCGGTACTTAGCAACCGTACGCCGCGACAGTTTCATGCCATCGCGCGCCATAATCTTCGCAACTTGATCATCAGTGATTGGATTACGTGCATCCTCATCCTCAATCATCTTCTTGATCTTTAATTTAATGATGCGCGTTGAGACTTCTTCACCGTCTTCGTTTGTCATCCCTTCAGTAAAGAAGCGTCGGAGTTCAATCACGCCCTGCGGCGTGTGCGCGTACTTGCGATTGACCACGCGCGACACGGTAGAGAGATGCATCCCTGTTTCTTCGGCAACGTCCTTGAGCATCATCGGCTTGATGAACTGAACGCCTTTGTCGAGAAACTCGCTTTGACGAGAGACAATGCACTGCACCACTTTGCCGACCGTCTGGTAGCGATGTTCGATGTTGCGCAGCAGATCAATGGCTGAGCGCGTTTTTTCTTTGATGAAGTCGCGTGTCTCTTTGCTGGTGTCAGCTCGCTTCAGCATCTGCTGGTAGCTTTGACTAATGCGAAGGCGCGGGCTGCCGTCATCGTTAAAAGAGATTTCATAGTGGTCACCGACTTTTTCGATGAAGATCTCCGGCACAACGGGAATTGTGTCATCTGGGGAGTAACGGCGACCCGGGAAAGGATCGAGCATGCGTATGCATCCAAGTTCAGCGAGCAGGTCTTCGACTGTGCAGCCAAGTTGCTTAACGAGGTTCTGCAGCTTGTGCTGCTGCAACTCGGCAAGCGAATGCTCGCGGATCAGTTGCGCCGCAAGCCGTTCGCCCATCCCGCGCGCTTCGAGTTGCACAAGTAAGCATTCACGAGCGTCGCGTGCGCCGCAACCGACCGGGTCAAGTTGCAGGACAATGCGCCTCGCTTCCTCTACCATCTCCTCCGGCCAGCCGCCAAACCTAGCCATCTCTTCGTTGGCTGCATGAAGCCGCCCATCACCGTCTAAATTTCCGATGATGCAATCAGCTACTGGTATTAATTCATCCCTGATGTGGCTCATGCGTAGCTGCCACTCGAGATGTTCGGCGAGTGATGGTGGGCGCGTCAAAAACTGCTCAAACGTCGGCTCGTCTTCTCTGTGCTCGTACTCCTGTGTTTTGTAGCCGGGATCTAAATACTCTTGAAACTCACGCCCGAAATCGATCTCCTCAAATGAATCGCGCGGCTCCTCGCTTCCTTCGCCGTCTTCAACAGTGGAGGGAACATCCGGGGCAGGCGCGGCATCCGTTTCAACGGCCGAGGGTGCCTCTGCGGCGGTTGAAAGATCACCCGATCCATTTGCTGATGCGCCATTCAAATCGCTCGCAGCGGCTTCAGCAGGCACCATATCGATTTCGCCACTTCCAGAACTTAACTGGTCGATAATCTCCTGCGCCAATTCGCGCTTTTCATCTTGTGCTTCGACCTCCTCGATTACAGGATTTTCGAGCATCTGCTGTTGAATGAGGTTGCTTAGTTCAAGATGGGTCATCTGCAACATCTCGATGCGCTGGCGCAATTGCGGCGTCAACACGAGGCGTTGCGAAAGATTGGTAGTAAGCTTGACTGACATATTTCTAAGTTAACCAAATGACGCTGGAACGCGTCGCCACCCAAGTTGATAAACACCGTGATAGCGGCGTGCGGCGGGATTATAACCGATTTGCCTTTAGCGCGCAGATTCTCTTTAGCAGCTTCTTCAGAGGCGGAATTTTTCTCCGAGATAGAGTCGCCGAACTTCCGCATCCTCAGTCAATTCGACGGGCGCGCCCGCGCGGAAGATGCGCCCTTCGGCCATGATGTATGCGCGGTCGGTAACCCCTAAAGTTTCGCGCACGTTGTGATCTGTAATCAGAATTCCGATCCGGCGGCTGCGTAAATAGAGGATGATGTTTTGAATGTCATCAACCGCTTTTGGATCTATGCCCGCGAAAGGCTCGTCCAACAAAATAAACTGAGGTTCGGTCGCCAGTGCGCGCGCGATCTCAACGCGCCTTCGTTCGCCGCCCGAAAGCGAATCGCCGCGCGTGTGCCGGACGTGCGCGACGCCAAACTCTTCCAGCAATTCTTCAAGTCGCTTAAGGCGCTGGCGACGCCGCAGGTTCATGGTCTCAAGTACCGCCAGAATGTTTTCCGCCGCCGTCATTTTGCGGAAGATAGAAGGCTCTTGCGGCAGGTATCCAACGCCGAGGCGCGCGCGCAAGTACATCGGCAGTTTTGTGATGTTGCGTTCACCGAGCAGAATGCGTCCCGCGTCCGGCCGCTCAAGGCCGATGATCATGTAGAAGGTCGTCGTTTTGCCCGCGCCGTTCGCACCAAGCAGACCAACCACTTCGCCTTGCTCGACATGCAGGCTGACGCCGTCAACCACGCGTCGTCGCCCGTAGTATTTCTCCAATCCGCTCGCCGCCAATCTTATCTGCGCAGGCGCGTCCCGCACCTCCTCCGACTGGGGGCGATACTCCGTCGATTCTTTCTCTTCTGCTGCCTGAACCACTTCCTGCCCTAAGAATTTTAGATTTTGGATTTGCGATTTGGCAATCAACGTACCCGGCGATCCTGCATCTCTTCAAATCGCAAATTCTACGGTTTCCGCCGAATGCGATGTGTCGAGCGCACGCGCCCCGCTTCCTGCTTTCCTCCAGCGTTGTCGGCGACCACACGATTCTCACGTAGGTATATCGTCATCCGACGACCTTCAGACGTGCCTTGTTCGGCATCTTCAACGCGAGAGGGGGCGCCGGTCAGCACCGCCGTTTCGTCGGCAGCCGTATACTGCGCCC
>JACCTF010000576.1 GCA_013812565.1 Pyrinomonadaceae bacterium
TTGCTAAGAGAAGATGCACGGCCTCGTTGTTATTGGTGATTACGGCATGATACAAAGCTGTGGATCCTCTAGGGCAATTCCGCATTTCTTTATTAGCGCCCGCGTCCAGCAAGATTCTCATCGCCTCTGTTTGGCCGCTTCTCGCCGTCCATACCAAAGCGGTATATCCGTGGCTATCTCTTCCATTCACATTAGTGCCCTGGTCCAGTAATCTCTGAATTTCCCGCGCGTCACCTTTGACGGCGGCGATAGTTAGCGGAGTATCGGCCTCTGGCCGTGGCGCGTGTCCGCTGCGCTGACACCCGACAAGGGTCGTCAGTATCACTGTTAGCAAACTCGCGGTTAGTATCTGGCGCTTCATAATTTTCCTTTCCGGCCTTGAAGTTTAGTTTAGCTTGGCAGCACTCTGTTGGCGTTGTTCGAGAAGATTAACAAGCTCGGAACAACCCTTGTGCTTGACGAAGAATCTTGCCGACGCTCCCCAGAAATTATCCGGCAGCTTTAAGTCAGGCGCTTGTTCGAGCAGCGCTTTTACCGTTGTGGTCTGGCAATCATCCGTAAAAGGTCGGTCGATGTCCCATGCTCCGGCGACGGCGTTTGAAAAGACGGTTGCCCCGCCCGAACCGGCGTAAGGATCAGCGCCTCTTGCAAGCAACGCCCGCACCAGCACGTCATCGTCGTAGCCCGCAGCATGCATGAGCGCCGTCGAACCGTCCTTGACGACGCCCACGGCACACCGCTCGGCTTTTATGTTCACATCAGCGCCTCTCTCCAATAGAAGATAGACGGCTTGGTTGTTGCTTTTGTGAATCGCGTGAATGAGCGGCGGCCATCCGTTAACGGCGCAGTCGCGCATGTTCATATCAGCGCCCGCGTCAATGAGCGCCTTCATCGTTTCGACATCGCCGTTACGCGCCGCGTGCATCAAAGCCGTGTAGCCGTTCTTATCTTTCCGGTTAGCGTCGGCTCCGTTTGCCAGCAAGGTTCTGACTTGCGTGGAGTCGCTTTTCGCCGCCGCTTTTGTCAGCTCTGTGTCCGGCTGGGGGGCAAAGCATCCGGCGCTTGTTATTAGCACGAGGACCAAACTCGCGATTGTCATCCGGTGTTTCATCATTAGTGCTCCTTCTTAATCCAGTTCGTCACAGTGAAGGCGGTGAATCCGCGGGCGTTTAGAGTTCAGCCTAAAGGCTGAACTCTAAACATCGTCACTCGCGCGTCGCTTCGCGAAAGATGTGCCCGATTCCGAAAGAGCCCGGTAGACCGAGAAGGTTCGCGGGCGTCAACCCGAACGCATCTCCTTCGCCGCCTGTGGCGAAGATAATCCGGTCATCTTGCGCGTAGGCGTAGGCGAGCGCGGGCATCCCGGTCGCCAGCGAGCGTAATGTTTGCGGTCCTCCCTCGGGCATCTTTGCTTTGTCAGGGAGCCGCCGTGCCAGCGGTTCCAGCACCGTGGCTAGGTTGTGATAGAGGAGCGCCGAAAAGTTCGCGTTGCCGTCTTCAGGCAGACTGGCCGTGAATCTTGGGGAGCGTAACAACGTGTAATCCGATTCGCGGTAGCGGATCGCACGGTCCGCCAAAGCGCGGCTTGGCGTTATCACTAGGTAGCCGTTTGTGTAGGTGTAATGCACCGCAAGGTTCAAATCAACTGATCGCAGCGTGTAGAAGGTGCGACCGCTGACTTCCCCGAGTTCCCACTCGAAACCGGCTTTGCCTTCTTTCGCCGCCCACTGATTAAGTTCCTTCACCATCTGCTCGAACGTTCGTTGAAGATGGATCGGGTCATAAACTTCAAAGATCATCTTCCATGAAGGCGTCGGAAGCAGGGGGCCATCGACGGCGAAAGCGAACTCGCCGCCAAGCTGTTGAGCGAAATCTTGACGAACACTAACGCCGTGCTCTGCTTCAAACTCTTTGAGATAACGTGCCAGATCAGGGTCGATAGTTTCCAGCGCACCGAGCAGATCATTTACTAAGGCGCTCGGCTCTCGAACAACAAAAGCAGTCACCATGTTCGCATCGGGAGAGATAAACTCAAGCGCGCCCATCGGCCCAGGTGCGGCCAGCCACGAAGCGACACCACGATGCGGCTCATCGAAGGTCAACACCGCTCGATTGTTTGTCTTACCATTCGTCTCCTTCATCTCCACGATGAAGTGTTGAAGGTTCAAGAGACCGAGTTGCCGGGAAGCCTCACCAACTGACTTGTGCCGGGCATCGGCGGAGGGATCGTCACGCTCGCGCATCGAATGAGCAACGATCTTTTGCAGATCAGCGGCGACGATCAAACCTGCGCCTTCGCGGTAGAGTTCGGCAATGTGTTTGTAGAAAGAGGCATCAGGGAAGCGATTCGTTGCAGGCGCTTTTAACGCAGCGGCCAGTTGTTGCAGCGAAGCAAGCTTCGGCGCGGCGGCCAATAGATCATCATGCATCCATACGAGAAGCTCAGCTTGTGCGGCCGGTTCGCTTTGCGGCGTGGCGGTCAGCGGATCAGCAATGATGCGCACCACTGCTTGATTCTTCGTTTCGGCGGCAAGTGTCTCTATCTGCTTTTCGAGGAAAGCTCGAAAGCCTTCTGGATTTTTAAGTTCCGTCAGCATCAGCAGATTCTGCGGACCGTCGCGTCCATCTATTCCGGCGCTGATGATGATCTCACTTCCAAGATGCTCGCCCCACTCGCGTATGCGCTCGACGAGTTGGTTCATCTTCAACTGACGTTCGGAAGAAGACCGTCCATTCTCTTGCTCCCACCACTCACGCAGCGTCGGGTTCTGCCGGATCCGTTCCTGCATCATCCGGTAAGACTCGCTCAAGCTCTGGCTCAGATTCGGCAGCGCCGCATAGAGCACTGTCCCCTCCGGCACCATGTCCAGCAGGCGCGTCGTGTACCGAAGTTCGGGACGCGAAACCTTTTCATTAAGTTCGCGACGAAGCGTCTGCACCTCAGCTAATAGTTCGGAATAGCGTTCGGCGTTGCGGCTCCACGCGACTTCATCTTTCACGGCCACCGGCTCAAGGCTCGCATGCGTCGCGACTTGGTCTCCGGGGTGAAGCACACGGTTCTTGCCGTTGTGATCGACATGCACTTCGCCTTCAACTACGGACACGCGCGACCCCTTCGTTCCGCTATTGACCGAGAAGATCGTTCCCGTCACTGACACAAGGCTGTCGTTTGTCGCAACGTAAAGATGACGCGAACGCTGCTTGGCAGCCTGCACGATGATCTGTCCGCGTTCGAGGTTGATGGTGGTTCCGCGCGAGCTTTCCGTCACAGAGAATTCAGAGCGCTCGCGCATCTCGATCAAAGAACTATCGGCCAACTTGACGATCGCACCTGATTCCTTCGCCGTGCGAATCCGCTCGCCGCGCCCGACATCCTCGCCCGGAGAGACCCTGTGGCTCTCCGTGTCACTGACCCGATAGACCGACCCGTTTGCGGTTTCCACAAGGATATTGCCCGCTCCGCCCGAGTAGAACAGGCGCTGCATTAGGGGCGAGGCCAGCAACCCGATCCCGATGACGAGCGCGGCGGCAATCGCCCACCTCATCGCAGGAGAAACGGCAACGCTCGTTCGTTGTATGTGCCTATTCGGTTGAACTGCCTTTGTTGCTTGATTATTTGCGGAGCGAGTTTCTTTGAGTGCACGGCGGCACGGGATGCACTCCCGGGTATGGTCTTCGAGCAGTAAAGCGCGGGCCTCGGATAACTCTCTGCGGAGGTAGGCCGGGATCAATGTTTGAAAATCATGGCACCCATTGATTCGATACGCTGGAGCGGCCTCGGCTGACTGAGTTACCTGTTCAGTAGACACTCCATTCGACACCCGTTGCCAAACGCGCTCGGCAGCCGTCTCTACAGTTGCGGCATCAAGGGTTTCGTTGCGGATTTCGGCGGTGATTCGATCCAGGACGGGATCAAATTGTTGATTACCTTGCTTCATGATGTTTCTCCATAAACTGACCAATCTCTCTGCGAAGTCGGACGCGCGCACGGTGTAGCATTACGCCGACAACCATCTGCGACGTGTCGAGCATCTGGGCAATCTCGCTATTGTCAAAACCTTCGAAGTAGCGGAGCACAAAGACCTCAGCCGTTTTTGCGCCGAGGCGTGCGACTGCTTGCTGAACGAGTTTGCGAATTTCGCGGTCAGAGTGTTGTGCTTCCGGGCTGCGATTAGGATTCTCGAATAGTTCGTGTTCGACGTCTGCCAGTGGAACTGACTTTGATCTCGTTCGACCCCGCATCAAATCCAGAGCGGCATTGATTGCGGCGCGATGGAAATAACTGCCGGGGCTTGGCGCGAGATCACATTCGCCCTCCCGCCGCGCCAAGCGGAGAAAGATCGTTTGCAGCACATCCTCAGCATCCACAACGCTGCCCGTGATTCGATAAGCGGTGCGGAAAATCTGATCGTGGTGCTTGAGAAAAAGAGTTTCCAGATCTTCCGGCGGATCGTTGATTGATTCGGCGTGGGTCGCAACTACGGCGTGCACAAGTTCCTCCTTCACATCGTCTCCATTACTTAAACGTTCAACCGGAAAGATTATTAACAACTCTTTAGCATTGAAAGGGAGGTGCGTGGCGGAAGGCGCGACCGGGGGAAGGGGCATTAGGGCAGCGTGACCACGCCCTCCCGCACGGTCGCGCCTTCCGCCCATGCCGGATTACCGCCGCGCGAGCAATACGCCGATGATGATCAGCGCGGCTCCGCCGGCTTGTAACAGCGTAGGTTGTTCGCCGAGCAGGGGCCAGGCGATCAGCGCTGCAATGATCGGCGTGATACAGGTATAGACCGCCGTGCGGCTGCCCCCCACGGCGCGCACGCTGTTGTTCCACAGCAGATAGGCGATAACAAGCGCGAATACTGACGAGTAGGCGAGCGCGCCCCAGACAACAAGGCTCACATCCTTCCAATCTATCCGCAGCAACTCCGGCCAACCTACGAGCACCAATCCGGGTGTGCCGGTCAGCATTGTCAAAGCCGTGAGGTGCAGCGACGAGAAACCGTCGCCCAACGTCCGTAAACCCAGGGTATAAACCGACCAACAAAAGACCGCTGCTAAAATTAGAACATCGCCGCCGAGCGTCTGCCATGAAAGCGTTACACCGCGCGACACCATTACGAGGGTGATACCTGAGAAGGCTACGACGATCCCGCCGACAACATTGCGCGTTAAGCGTTCGAGTCCGAGCAACGCGCTGAACAATGCAACCATGATTGGCATCGTGGCAAGCAGCAACGCGCTGTTGGCCGCCGAGGTACGTGCAAGCCCTAAGATAAAGCAGGTTTGATACAGCGTGTTTCCCACAACCCCCAACCACACGAGCCGCCAGAGGCTTCCGCGCGGCAACCGTACCTCAGCCTCACGCAGCCGAACAATCGCAAGCAGTAGCACTGAGCCGATGACAAAGCGCACGGCTGTAAATGCCAGCGGCGGCATCTCGTTCAAAACCGCTTTAACGATGCTGAAGTTTGCTCCCCAGATTACAACGACCAGCAGCATCGCAAAATCTGTTGATGGAAGGGATTGGGCGTCGTCGTGTGTTGTAACATGTGTTTGTGTGCTCATTTGATGCTTTATGGTAAAGCATCATGGTTACAAAACCGCTTCGAGATCGATTCTCACTTGGGTGTATGGCAAGCAGCGGTTCACCTCAGAGGCACAGACTGAAGTTAGAGGGCAGTAGGCAGAAAGCAGTAAGCAGCAGAAGGCTTTTGACTGCCTTACGCCTTCCGACCACTTTCCTCATGGTTTGTCTCAGGTCATGTTATATGTATCCTCAATCCCTTTCGGGATTTCTATAAGGTCTACTCTGGCGCATCGCGTATCCGCGAAACCGCGCGAGACTCATCGGATGTGGCGAGAATGAAAGTATGAAGTGGCGAATCTGTGGTAATTCTCTACGATTGCGGCTGTCCAGAAGCGAGGTCGCCCGCTTTGGAGAAGTCGGGTGTGTCGAAGACGCGGTTGAGTTCGGGACTGAACCGGGCCGGCGCTTGGTGTGCACCTTGCAATCCTCAACTGACTTCCACAGCGTCGCCGCTCAGTACAGCAACAATCGCATCACAGTGCAGGTGCCGACGCAGTTAGCCAAGCAGTGGGTCGAGACCGATCAAGTTGGGTTCAATGGCGAGCAGGCGCTCGGCCCCGATAGAACGCTTCGCTTGCTGATCGAGAAAGACTTTGCTTGCCTTGATGCGCGCGAAGGTGACACTGACGATGATGCCTTTCCAAATCCTTTACAAGAGCAGAAATGTTGATGTGCATTAACCCTAGGGGATGTGTTATGAAACCCGCAGTTCACCGCAGAGACGCAGAGACGGTGCAGAGGTAACACAGAGAAAACCTACGGTGTCATCATCACCTACCAAATCTCCTGTCGTGGACAAAGGACACCAACGTCTAAGTCAATCATCATTAGCCTCCGACATTCACTTGGCAATTAAGGCAGACATCAACCGCCATCGTCCAAACGCAAAGATTTCTCCATAAATATCGGGCAACTCAAGACGTATCGTGGAAAGTCGGCGGCGTTGCATATATACATTAAGGTGCAAGGGCGAAGAAAGCTTCGGCTACACTTCGCACCTACACGCGACTGAGCTATACGCACCGCACGGCGTATGGCTCGGCGTGTTTGGCTGTTCACCCGTACGAAAATCGCGGGTGCCTGTCGCGTTCTGCAAACCGCAACGACATGGGGTCACGCTAAGCGAGCAGCACCTCAAGCGTTCGTCTTCTCTATCTTCCCCTCCACACACGACAACCCTCCCGCCCTTGAAGCGACTACGCTCGCCGCCGTCTGGAAAATCTCACATTTTGTCTCTTTTCTTTGATTACAACCGGCTTGTTATGCGCCGCAAAGAATTTTCAACAAAGGAAACGCCTATGACTAACTATCAACTGGGCCAATGGAAGGATGAAGAAACGCAGCCGGCGGCAAGAGAGATTTCTTATGCCGTGCTCACACGCCTGCTGCGCGGCCTGCTTGATGGAGGCGCGCGCTTTCGCTACGAGGGGAGATTATGCACGGTGACCAGCGTTGATAACCGTTCGTTCGACTACACGGACGGCCGGTTGCTTCACAGCATCAGCTACTCCGCCTTTCTCAATCTTGTTGAGCAGAATCGCATCGCATTTGTTGCACGCACAGAAGGTAGAAGAATGTGGCGATTAAGCAGACGGGCCTTCAAACGCGGGACGACTGAGACGCCGTAAAAGTGGATATTGATGTGGGAGATGGAAGCTTTTCGCCCGGTCGTTTTTACCGAAGCGCCGTCCGCCGATCAGTACCGCTTCTGTTTGCATCCGGCCGCAACCATGATAAAAGTAGCGGCGAACTTTGCCCCCGCCCTGTTCGTACTTTCGGGAGTAGTAGCGACGATAATTCACCTTTTTCCAGAGGAGAGGCTTCTGTGTATTGTCCTAAGTGCGGTCAGCAACAACCTTCCGGTAATGTGCACTTCTGTTCGCGGTGTGGGTTCCAACTTGATTCCGTTTCAGAGTTGCTTGCCTGCGCTAGTCTTGTGACACCCGAAGCAACCACGCAAAGCAGGTCGCAGTCGCTGTCACCACGAAAAAAGGGCGTGCGGCAGGGAGCAAAGCTGTTATTTATCAGCGTCGTGCTACTGCCCATCTTCTTTGCGCTGGCGATCTTCATCAATGGACCAGCTCCACTGATGGTTCCGCTCACCATCTTTCTCGCGGGGTTAACGCGGATGCTCTACTCGCGTTTGTTCGGAGAGGATGGAACGCCCGGCTATAAACAACCTCTAACGCCACGGCAAAGTGCGACGCCGCGCAGCTTTGGCTTACCACCATCGTTACAGCCATCACAGAGCGTGCGCGTAGCAGACTCGATTACAAAACGCGCAGACACAGCCGAGATGATGCCACGCGGGAGCGTTACCGAAAACACCACGAAGTTGCTCGACAAAGCCAGCGACAGTAGATAAGTAATAACTAAAAAGGTTCGCGGAGGAGCACTCTTTAAAGTGCCCTCCGCGAACCTTTGTGGCGATAGCATTTATCGTTTGCCCCTGCGACTGCTTTAAGACTTTAGAGCTTGCTCAATCGCCTGAACCACCTTGTCGCTCTCCGGTTTGTCACCGGAATCAAAGCGCGCGATGATGCGGCCGTTCTTATCAACCAGAAACTTATTGAAGTTCCACTTGATCTCACCAGCGAACTGGGGGTTAGTCTCTTTCTCAGTCAGGTATTTATAGAGCGGATGCTTATCCTCCCCGCCGACCGAGATTTTCGCGAACATCGGAAATGTGACGTTGTAGCGGAGCG
>JACCTF010000621.1 GCA_013812565.1 Pyrinomonadaceae bacterium
GTGCCAGCCGTGCGATTGCCGGAATCAGCAGCGGCGGCATCTGCGCGTGGACCGCCGCTTGGCAGCGCCCGTCAGAGTTCAGCAAAGTGATGTCATGGGTCGGGAGTTTTACGAACATTGCGAGCGGCGCTTCCATGCGCGAAGGCGGTCACAACTACCCGGCGCTAATCCGTAAAACAGAGCGCAAGCCGATCCGCGTTTTTCTACAAGACGGGGCAAACGATCTTGACAATCAACATGGGAATTGGCCGCTCGCGAATCAAGAGATGGCAAAGTCGCTCGCATTTAAGGGTTATGATTATAAGTTTGTTTACGGTCGGGGTTTTCACAGTCACCAGCATGGCCGCGCGATCCTGCCCGATACGTTGCGCTGGCTCTGGCGCGATTACAAACCCTAGAGCATTTTCGGCCTGAGTGTGAGGCAGAGTGCAACTCAACCAAGGGACCGGAGATGAGCACAGAGGTTGAACAGAGCATGGCCGTGAAATACTGGAAAGTTGCAGGCATCAACTTCGACCACATGCATATGGGCGACCTTTTGCGGATGGCCCACGAACACCCTCTTGCACAGATCGTCGGCATTTGTGACGAGACCCCTTCGCGCATGGAAGCAGCGGCACGCAACTTCGCTATCCCGGAAGAAAGGCGTTACACCGATTACCGCCAGTGTTTGGAAGATACTCGCCCGGACATTTGCATTCTGTGTCCGGCAACGGCCCAGCATGCCATGTGGGTCGAACGAGTCGCGCCCTACGGCGTTCATGTTCTTATCGAGAAACCGATGGCCGCATCGCTCGCCGCTGCCGACCGGATGATAAGAGCTGTAGAAGCGACCGGCAAAACTTTAATCATCAACTGGCCCTTAGCTTGGTATCCGCCGCATATCACTACCAAACGCCTGATTGATGAAAATCGCATCGGCGATGTGATCGAGCTTCACTACTACGACGGCAATCGCGGGCCTTTGCGTCACCTCGCCGACAAGATCGAAGTCAGCGCTGAGGAAGCCGCCAAGCAGAAGTCGGAAAGCTGGTGGTATCGAAGGGAGAATGGCGGCGGGTCGCTGCTCGACTACTTAGGTTACGGCGTGACGCTCGGCACATGGTTCCAGGGTGGGCGCAGGCCGCTTGAAGTAACCACCGTTATTGATGAATCACCCGGACTGGAAGTGGATGAACATAGCGTGACCATTGCGCGCTACGCGCATGGTCTGTCGAAGTATGAAACGCGCTGGGGTACGTTCACCGATCCGTGGACATTGCAGCCGCAACCCAAATGCGGCTTCCAGATTGTGGGAACAAAGGGCACGATCAGCAGCTACGACTATGAAGAAACAATCAATCTACAAACCGCGGCCCACCCCGCCGCATGGGACGTGCCTGTAGATAAAGTTAAAGCGCCATTTCAGAACCCTGTTCAATACTTGATCCACTGCCTTGAAACAGGCGAGCCGGTGACTGGCCCGCTTTCACCGAGCGTGAGCCGCATCGGTCAACAGATCGTTGATACGGCAGTCATTAGCGCGCGAGAAAAACGAACCGTGCTGCTTCTAAATTAAAAGGCTGTCTCGGCGAGCTAAGAACGCGATGACTGAGAAGCTTGTGGATGACTACGGCCTGAGCAAAACACCCGCGCTGGTGTCTACGGAAGCGCCCGCGCTCGATTACAAACCGCGCGATCCTCGAACTTATCGTCCCGCCATTGGTCTTATCGGTTGCGGCGGAATCTCTGTGCAGCATTTGAACGCTTACAAAACAGCGGGCTACCGCGTCGTCGCGCTGTGCAGCAGAACCGAAAACAAAGCACGCGAACGTCAGCAGCAGTTCTATCCTGAAGCGAGTATCTATACGGACTATCGTGAATTGCTCAGCCGAGATGATATTGAAGTGGTGGACATCGCAACTCATCCGGCAGAGCGTGTTGCGATCATGGAAGATGCGCTTCGTGCGCGCAAACACGTGCTTAGTCAAAAGCCGTTTGTGCTTGATCTTGATACCGGCGAGCGGTTAGCAGATTTAGCCGAAGCGCAGAGAGTGAAGCTGGCCGTTAATCAAAACGCTCGCTGGGCACCGCATTTTAGTTACATCCGAC
>JACCTF010000627.1 GCA_013812565.1 Pyrinomonadaceae bacterium
CCGCAAGCACCTCGTTCAGTCATCTTCACCAACCCGCGAACGGAAGCTCAGCGTCGCTCTTGATGAGTACGACGAGCGGCAAATTGATTCCCGCCGCGCGCGCCGCTTCATAGACGGAACGCGCTTCCTTGCCGTGCGCGATTAGCTTATCGCCGTCGAGCGCGACCCACTCTCCCGCATACTCGGCTTTGTATTCCTTCAGCCACGCTCTCTCCGCCTGCCAACGCACATCAGGCTGATACGTCGGCGGAGCGAGCGGGTCTTGTTTAAGCGTAATGTTTTTCATGGCGTACATCTCCGGCATCACTCTAACAACTTCTCTGCTTTAAGCCGCAAGCACCTCGTTCAATTCATCCAGGAGCGGCTGCAACTCTTGGCCGAAGGTGCGGAATGCGACGCCCGCGCCGCCGCGCTGCGTGAACGGCGTGTACTCGAAATCGTCCATCTCGATTTTGAGACTTCCGGCGATGTGGTCGCGGATCAGTTCGAGCCACTGCCGTTGTTCATCCGTGAACGTGCGCCCGCGACTCGCTTGCTGCGCTACCCAATTCGCAAAACGACTCCGTACCTCTTCGGCGAACGGCACAAGCTCCGCTTCCTGATGCAAGGCGAAGCGGACGAGGGAAACGATGTCCGTCAGCAGTCGAGCGCCCGACGCATCGCGCACCTTGCTCCGGTCGAGCGTCTCATACGCGCGCCACAAGGTTTCGGGCGTCCATGAGCGCGGCGGAGCCTTGATCGCTTCCGCCAATTTCTTGATGTCCTCGAAGCGCAGGCGGTGCGTGTAGCTTTTGCTATAGAGCACCTGCAACGCCGTGATCTCATCTTTGTTCGCTTCGATAAACTCTTCAAACGATGCGGTCAAACCTTGCGCTCGTTCGCGTGCGACGCCCGAATAACCGGCGCTGATGATCTCATCCTGACTCGTCTGGTCAATCGTCTGCTCGAAACGCTGTTTCACTTCGCTGATGCGCTGCCGCAGTTGCGGATTGGTCACGAGCGGTTGAACGGCGGCGCGGCGCAAACTTTCCGCCGCTTGCGCGATTTGCTCGGCGGTCGGCTCGGCATCTTCATCTAAGTTGTGCGTGCGGCGTGCTTCCTCAATCTGCCGGTCAGGGTCGAGCGCGTGGACGATTGATGATGTAATTGCTTTGAGCGACGAGCCGTTTGCCGCCTCCGTAATCGCGCGGCGATCTTCCTCGCCGAGTTGTCGTTCAAGACGCGCGAGGCGACCGGCGAGCGACGAAAGAATCTCCGCATCACAGTTCCCGAACGCGACGGCCTGCAAAAGATTGTCAAAGGAAATGTTGCGCTTACGCTCCAGCGGGCGCGTGTCGCTCATCTCCCCGTCGCAGACGCCGACCGCATCCACAATCACGAAATGCGTTTTCGCATGAGCATCGGGCGTGACGGCTCGGAAATCATTTTCGCGGATCACGCGCACGCCTCTGCCCTTCATCTGCTCGAAGAAGTTGCGGCTCTTGACCGAGCGCATGAACATCACGACTTCGAGCGGCTTGATGTCCGTGCCCGTCGCAATCATGTCCACCGTGACGACGATGCGCGGGTTGTAGCCGGTGCGGAAGGACGAAAGCAAATCCTCCGGCTTGATGCCGCTCGATTTGTATTTAACTTCTTCGATTTCCTCGCCCGCTTCGTTGATCCGCTTAGTGACGATGCGCGCTGTGCCGGTCTTGTATGTGATCTTCTCGCAGAAGGTGTTGCCGCGCCCGAACTCTTCGCGGACGATCTGCACGATGTCATCGGCGTGGCTGTCGTCTTTCGCGTAGATGAGCGTCTTCGGCACGTCGCGTCTGCCGGGAAAGATTTCGGTAAAGAGCTTTTCTTTGAAGGTGCGGATGACTGTGCGAATCTGATCTTGCGCAACCACGCTGCGGTCGAGTTCGTTCG
This sequence comes from Pyrinomonadaceae bacterium, assembly GCA_013812565.1. Taxonomy (GTDB): domain Bacteria; phylum Acidobacteriota; class Blastocatellia; order Pyrinomonadales; family Pyrinomonadaceae; genus JACCTF01. Next base: position 1,912 of record JACCTF010000627.1, read on the forward strand.
AGCTGTAAGTTAAATTCTCATCGAGTTTCTCCCAACGCATGGCGCGCGTCTCGCGGTCGCGCCTCCCGACGACCTCGAGCGGCCCGGCTTCGACCGTTGAGCCGCCTTCGGTGATGCGCGTGCGAATCTGGTAAACGTCGAAGTCAACATTCACCCCGTCGGCGACCGCCTGCTCGTGGTTGTACTCCATTACAAGATTCTTCTTGAAGAAGCCGAACGTCTGCTTTGAGGGCGTCGCCGTCAATCCGATCAAGTGTGCGTCGAAGTATTCCAAGACCTGCCGCCAGAGGCTGTAGATCGAGCGGTGACACTCGTCGATAAACATGATGTCGAAGAACTCCACGGGGATCGACGGATTATAGGCGACCGGCACAGGTTCACGGATCAGGCTGCCCGTATCGAACTGCGAACCTTCCTCAAGCAGCGGGTCGAGTTCCTTGCCTTGCAGCATGGCGTAGAGTCGTTGAATCGTCGTAATCACGACGCGGGATACCGGGTCAATTCGGTTTGACGCGAGATGCTGCACGTTGTAAAGCTCTGTGAATTTGTAGTTACTATCGGGTGGCGTGAACTGCTGAAACTCCTTGAGCGCCTGTCGTCCGAGATTCGCCCGATCAACGAGAAACAGCACGCGCCGCGCCTCGGCATGTTTGATTAAACGATAGGCGGCGTTGACCGCCGTGAACGTTTTGCCGCTCCCGGTTGCCATCTGAATCAAAGCACGCGGGCGGTCTTCACCAAGCGAGGTCTCCAGGTTTCGCACCGCCTTCGCCTGCGCCGCCCACAAGTTGCTGCTATCCACAGGCGGCATAGTTTGTAGGCGCGTGCGCAACGTCGAAGGCTGCATGACGGCGATGTTATTCGGCGTCGCAGAGAGCGGCTCGGCTTGCAGCCACTTGGCGAGCGTGTCGGGTTGATGGAAATGGAAAACAGATCGGCTGCGCGGGTCCGGGTCAAGCAGATTGGTGAAACGCGTCTCGACCCCGGTACTCTGGTAAAGAAACGGCAGCGGGCGAAATCGAACGGGCAGATGATCGGGCAAGCCGACGCTGTAGCGCTCAGCTTGAATCTCGACACCCGTTAAGGTCTCGCCCTGCTTTTTGGCTTCAACGATACCGACCGCCTGAGCGTCAACGTAAAGCAGATAGTCCGCGAACCCGTAACCTTTCTTTAACGGAAACTCGCAGATTGCCACGCCCCGCGCCGCGTGCAGGTTGACGCGATCAAGACTCTGCACCGCCCACCCTGCGGCGGTCAGAGCCTCGTCAATTTCAACGCGAGCTTTCTCTTCCGGTCTCTCCATTGATAACGCTGTTGTGTACTGAGTTGAAGGAAAAAGTATGCCGCCTTAGAGGGAAACCGCACCGCTTGTCCGCGCGGCGCTCGCCGTCCGCGATTGTATCTGAAGGTCGGAGCGCACCATCTCTTTGACAAGATCGTCGAAGCAAAAGCGCGGTTGCCAGTTCAACTTTTGACGAGCTTTACCGGCATCACCGACCAGTGAATCGACCTCCGCCGGACGATAAAAGAATTCATCGATCACCACATACTCGCGGTAATCAAGATCGGCTTCAGCAAACGCGCGCTCGCAGAACTCACGCACCGTATGCGTCTCGCCGGTCGCAATCACATAATCATCCGGTTCATCTTGTTGCAGCATCAGGTGCATCGCTCGAACGTAGTCAGTCGCATGACCCCAGTCGCGCCGTGCATCAAGGTTGCCGATGCGAAGCTCTTTGCTCAAACCCAACCTAATCTGCGCCGCTTTAGAGGTGATCTTGCGTGTGACAAACTCGAAGCCGCGGCGCGGGCTTTCGTGGTTGAAGAGAATGCCGCTCGCGCAGAACATACCGTAAGCTTCCCGGTAGTTTCTTGTCAGATCGAACCCGGCAACTTTGCTGATGCCGTATGGCGAGCGCGGATGAAAGGGGGTGGTTTCGCGTTGCGGCGATTCACTCGCATTGCCGAACATCTCGGAAGTGCCTGCGAAGTAGAACCGGCAGCGAGGGCGCAGTTCACGAAGCGCCGCCAGCATGTAGTGTGTGCCGTTGATGTTCGTGTTCATCGTCGAGAAACCGTCGGCGAAACTCTCGGCGACGAAACTCTGTGCGGCCAGGTGATAGCATTCATCGAAGTCGTGGCGGCTGATGACGTGGAAGATCGAAGGGTAGCTTTCCAGACTCGCCGGATGAAGAATGACCCGGTCGAGCAGATGAGCGATGCGGACAAACCTGTTGCCCGGGTCTTCCAGCGCCACACGCCTGACGAGACCGTGTACCTCATAGCCCTGCTCAAGCAAGTGCTCGGCGAGATAGCTGCCGTCTTGTCCGGTGATGCCGGTGATTAAAGCCTTTTTGCTCATGTTCCAATCCCGCCCGTGTATAAGGCAAAGAAGAATCATCCCAGAGGCACAGAATCGAGCCACAGAGAACCACAGAAAACCATAGAGAAGATCATATAACCTCTGTGTAACCTCTGTGTCTCTGTGGTGCACTCTGCATACGCGACACTCACGCTCTAAAATAACTCGATGTCTTTAATAAACCTGGGCCGCCCCTTAACCTCTTTATAAATCTTTCCCACGTACTCGCCGATCAATCCCATTAACATCACCTGCACGCCGCCGATGAAGTAGATCGGGATAACGGTGGAAGCCCATCCCGGAACTACGTTGCCGCGCGCCACGCTCACCAATATAAAGACGGTCATCAAGCAGCTAAAGATAAATATCGCTAGTCCGATGAACGTCACAAACCGCAGCGGCACGACGCTGAACGAAGTGATCCCGTCGAGCGCAAAGGAGACCATCTTCGCCATCGAATACTTTGATTTACCGGCGAAGCGTTCGCGTACCTGGAACGGTACAACCGCCGACCGGAAACCAACGTCAACAAAGACGCCGCGCAAAAATAGATTGAATTCTTTGTACTCAGAAACCGCTTCGAGCGCTTTCCGGGAAGCCAAACGGTAGTCAGCATGATTCTTGATTATTTTCACGCCCATGATCCGCATCAAGTTGTAGAAACCGAGCGCGGTGCTCCGTTTCAACGGCGCGTCCGGGAAGCGATCTTGTCTCACACCATATACGATGTCCGCGCCTTCGTTGTACTTCTCCAGAAACAAGCTGATCGCTCCCTCATCATGTTGTAGATCAGCATCGATTGAAACGGCACAGTCGATACGCTCGCGCACACCGAGCAAACCGGCGAGCAGAGCATTCTGGTGCCCGACGTTTCGCGCCAGCCGCAAGCCCTTAATAAGCGGATTCCTTTCGTGAAACGCGGCGATCATCGACCACGTTTTGTCCGTGCTGCCATCGTCAACGAAATAGATGAAACTCTGGGGAGAGATTCGGCGTGCTTCCACCAAACTGCAAAGCACGGCAAGCAATCTTCGCGATGACTCTTCAAGCACGAGTTGTTCGTTGTAGCAAGGCACGACAATGGACAGCGTAGGTTGACCCGGGCGCAGAGCATCAACCATGAATCGGCTCCTTCGGGAAAGCCATGCACAGAAGTGACAAGCGGCAAGTGACGAGTGACAAGATAAAAGACGGCGGTGCGGCACGGCCTCGCGGCAAGCTTGCGACTTGTGGGGTATGTTGAAACTTACCCGTTAGCTGATGTTGTATCTTTGTCTTACTGGTCACTTGTTACTCGTCACTATCTGATCTCTACACACACGCAATTGCGTCGAACTTCGTCTGCTCCGACATTTGTTGCAGCAGCTTCTCCAAAACTTGCAAGACAGTGTTCGGCAGAAAGTCCATACGTCGCTTTCGCTGGGCTGCTAAAACTCTCTTCCGTAAATCACCGTCGTGGATTATCAGCTTGGCTAGCTCGGCGACCTCCCGCAAATCCGTCTTGCTTGTAAACATAACACCAGCTTCGCCGAGCGTCTCCGGCACCGCCGAACTGCGGTAAGCGAGCACTGGCGTGTCGAACCACATCGCTTCAACTATCGGCACACAAAAACCTTCGTGCTCGCTCATCGACCAGTATAGATGCGCCGTGCGGTAGTAAGCCGACAGTTGCGCATCGCCCACTTGCCCGGCGATAACAACCTGGTTCTCAAGATCGAACTTCTTAACGAGATCGACAACGCGACGGTAATATGGGTCGGCCATTCTACCATCGCCGACGATAATCAAACGTGCGTTCGGGTCGAGCGTAAGGTAGGAAGCGAAAGCTTCGAGCAGTTGGTCTTGACACTTATTGGGCGCGATGCGTCCGGCGAAGAGCAAGTTGGCTTTACCATCTTGTAATGTGTCCATCAAGCGCGGATCGGCAACCATATTCCACTTGGCCGGATCAACGATGATCGGCAGCACACCCGGATTTTGGAAGTTGCAAGCGGCGAGTTCAGCGGCGTTGTAAGCTGAATCCCCGACTGAGAGTGCAAACTGCGGAGCCAAACGACCGAGGTCGGCGCGCCCCGCCTCCAGCATCCAAGCAAACCCGGGACGGTATGGAGCGAAGAACTTTGCCGGTGTGATGTTGTGGTAGATAAGGCAGCGCGGCCCTCGGTGCTCGATGGCGAACTTGGTTAGTTCAGAGCCAATTGAATGATGGTAAAAGAGACCAGCGTCTTTGCTGATCAAGTCTTGATCGAAAAACTTCGCTTCGCTGCTCACACGACGGTCAAGGTTCTTCACGAAAATCTCTGAACGATAACCCAGGGCGCGCAGGTGATTTCGTATCGCGATTGCCTGGTTTGAGATGGCATCACCATAGGCGAGATCAGGCAGCAATTGATGAACGGCGTCGAAGCTTGGCTTCCGTCGCTCGAACGAAGGTGAAACGTTTTCCGCTGCTTCGTTCTTCGTCGGTAAGTCGAGCGCTTCCTCATAACGATCAATGCTCGCGTCCCAATCGGCATGTTCGGCCGCGTAAGCGCGACCCCTCTCGCCGATACGGTCCATCTCGTGCTGCCCTAAAGAATCGACCTCGGCGAAAACATCAATCCATTCTGCAATCGTGCTCGCCGTCCATCCGCCTCCTGCGCGTTCAACAGCCGTGGCCGTCGCCATGCACTCGCGATGCACTGCCACAGGTCGACCCATCGTCCATGCTTCCATCTGGACGCGCGAGTAGCTCTCATTGCGGCTTGGTTGAAAGAGTGTCAGGCAGTGTCGCAAGAGGGCAGCCTTCTCGTCCTCCGACACCCAACCGAGATCGGTAATGCCCTCGCCTGTGAAATCCGTTTGACCAGACCCGGCGAGCACGAGGGAAAGCTTCGACTGCGGAAAGCGTGCTTTGAAATGCGCGTAAGCTTCGGTCAAGAGATCAACATTCTTCGTCGCACACCTGCGCCCCAAGTAGAGGACAAACCGCTCGCCTTTGACTTTTGAGGAAAGCGCTTGATCAAGCTGCTCGTCCTCAAAGGGAAGAAGCTCAATGCCTTCTCCGACTAGGGTGCTGCGACTGAGTACGCCGGGGCCGTACAGCTTCGCCGCCAGTTGCGCTTCGCCTTCAGAGTTGAAAATCAACCCACGCGCTAAGCGAAACAACTTCTCCACTTCCGGCAGGTAAGCATATGCTTCGTCGTGCAAGCACGGTTGCAAAAAAGCTTTGCGTGCAACCACAGGCAAACCGCGCAGGATCGGGCCATACAAGTAGGGAATGAAGATGAATGCGTGGTAACGCGCGTGATGCTCGCGCAAGTGATTTATAAGAGAATCCGAGTTGATGTTTTCATCAACAAAAACGCTTGTTGCAGCATGCGGCAACAGATCGACGCCCGGGCGCAAATTGACGGAAGGCAGACTCAACAGCTCATCGTTAATTCGATCAAACTTCGTCTTGTTGCGTTGATCTACAACAAAGCGCCGGACGATGATTCCTCCTTCGGGATGTGTTCCGGTTGGGAAATGATTCGCCCCCCAATCCTCCTCAAAGGCGCGGCAGCACGTCGTCAATACTTCCACCGAATGTCCGCGAGCGGCGAGGCGAGCGGCCACTTGATACGCTTGCCTCTCGGCTCCGCCTTTCAAATCTTCACCGAACCACGGAGTAACGATTGCTACTGATTTCATGTTCTTGATGCAGTTTAGAGTACATGGAAAGTTAAATGCTTTTCTCTGTGATTCTCTGTGCAACCTCTGTGTCTCTATGGTGGAGTTCGAGATTCATCACACACAACCTTCATCGAACACGTAACTCAACTATCGCTGGAACTCGCGCAAACCGAAGACTTGTGAACAAGCTCACTGACCAACAGCCTCAGCCGCGCGGTTGCGAACTTTATCTAAAAGCAACAGTGTCAGTTGTTCCTGCGATTTGAGATCAGCCGAAAGTTGCTGCTGTTTTTGACGCAGTTCATCCAAGCGACTTTGCAACTGGCCCAGCGCCGCCTTCTGCGTTTCAACAATCACGCTTTGCTCATGAATCAATAGTTCTTGATTAACCTCTGCAACGGATTGCTGCGCTTCGCTTAGCTCTTTGATTTGTCGCCGCAGACTTGCTACTTCCGTGGGTAGCTCGGCTAAAACTTGGTTGCTTGTTGAAGTTTCAGCGAGCGCCTCCGCTAACATCCCGCAAGTTTCAGACAGTTCCGCTATTACTTTATCGCTCTCGCGCCGTTGCTCGGTAATTTGTTCAATCGCACCGTTAATGTAATCGGCGATCAATTGCTGTTGGGCCAGCGCATACAACTCAAACTGCTGTTGGTGTTGCATCATCACGGGCAAGCGCAGTAGTCCCTTAACAAGGCGCAGCAAGTAACCCAGAACCGGAAGTTGAGTCAAGCGTTTGGCGAAGGATGATGGGCGCCCGCTCACTTCTACCTTCGCTTCGCGCCCCTCCGGGGAAAGCAGCAACCGCTCAATCAGTTCTATCTTGCCAATACGATTATTACGCAGCGCTTCCAAGTAGGTCGCCAACTCTCGCGCTTCGGGCGGTCGCTTCAGAATTGCGAGATAAGCGTTCTCAACAAAGTGGCGGTCATGGTACTGGAGCAGATCGTTGACGTGATAACGATCATCCGTGTTGGGGTGAAACCGGGGTTGCAAGTTGAGCGGCGGGATGTTTGCCGGTGGCGGTAAGGGTGGCGATAAGATTGGAAGGTGCGTCGAAGGAGGTTCATTCGCGGGCGAAAGAATGTGTGGGTCTTGGGCTGGAAAATCCTCTGCCGCCGTATCATGAGATGTTTGTGTTGCTGGACTAATGATTGGAGAGCCGTCAGCTTCAATGCTTCCGCGCGCGGTCTCTTCGCCCACTCTTCCTATCAGTTCAGAAGTATCAATCTCGGAACTACCTGTTTCAATCATGGTGATCTTTTGTGGCAGCTTGTCTGGCTGTTATACGTGCAGCGCGTCGGTGCTCGTCGTTGCCTCTGCTTCGCTCGACCCCGGAGCAAGCCGTCGTGCCATGACGCTGGCGTTGAGATTGGCGATTCCCTCCATCTCAACCGGGCATGAAACGCGAAAGAAGATTACCTCGTCAAGCCAGTCGAAACTAATGCCCTCCGGGGTATGCACCGCAAACGAAATCGAATAGTGCTCTTGGCCCAGCCAACAGTGGATGGCGAAAATCGCTTCAATCACATCGCCGCGCCGGACAGCGCCGAGATCATACTCGCGCTGCTTGGTATTGGTTCCGTAGACGTTGATGCCGTGACGATTGCGAATCATAAAACCGCACACAGGCTCTTGTGTGTCCTGGTGAAAGAGCATGCGCATGCGGATAAATAATGGCTCGCCGGTCTCCACCAACTCGACGGGACGGCCCGCTGCGTCGAGCAATTCGGCGCTGATAATCTCGGCGCTTCCATCACCGTGGCGGTATGTGTAGCGGAGTTCACCCAGTTTACGATGCGCTTCGTCCGTGGGTAGAGACTGATCGGCTTCAACCGTTTCGCCCGCGGCAACCGGAGATGTAGATGATGCTTCGACTTCAGCAGGCTGTTCCGCTTGGTAAGCGGCTTCGCGCGCCATGATTATTTTCTGGTAACGGTTGAGCACATCCGCCGGATGACCGTCGGCCACCATCCGGCCCGCGTTCAAGAGAATGGCACGTGAACACACGGCGCGGACCAGCGCCGGATCATGCGAAACAAAGAGGATGGTTGAGCCGCGCTTTTGCATCTCTTTGATGCGGCGCACGCAGCGGTGTTGAAACGCCGCATCGCCCACGGCGAGCGCTTCATCGACCAGGAGCAGGTGCGGATCGGCGCTGGTCGCAATTGAGAAAGCGAGACGGACATACATACCACTCGAATATGTCTTAACCGGTTGATGAATGAATTCGCCGATCTCCGCGAAACGCTCGATTGCGGGCAGCAGCCGAGTGGTCTCGCCTCGCGTAAAACCCATCAGCGCGGCGTTCATGTAGATGTTCTCGATGCCCGTAAACTCCGGATTGAAACCCGCGCCGAGTTCGAGCAGAGCAGCGACACGCCCTTCGTGCCAGACTTGCCCGTGCGTCGGTTCGAGTGTGCCTGCAATGATTTGCAGCAGCGTCGATTTGCCGCATCCGTTTGGACCGAGGAGTCCGATTGTCGTGCCCGCTTCAATCTCAAAACTAACATCACTGAGCGCCCAGAATGGATGATGACACTTCCAACGCCCGCGGGTCAGTGACTCTTTCAAACGGTCGCCGGGACGATCGTAGATGCGGTACTGTTTGGATAAGCTTTCGACACGCAGCGCGATAGGCATAATTTGATCCAGCGATTTTAGTTTTGAGATTTGCGATTTGCAATCGAAGCCGTGAGGCAATAGAAGGTAGCAATCGAAAATCGGCAATCGGCAATCTAAAATTCTTAACGCTTGTGCGAGAATACGGCACATGATTTCGGTGCAGAGACCACGACACGCCGTGTGGCGACCACTCTGGGAGTTGCCCGGTCGCTTCGATTTGATCCAGTCGTTTGTGCGGCGGCAGTTGGCGGCACGCTATCGCGGTTCGGCGC
>JACCTF010000639.1 GCA_013812565.1 Pyrinomonadaceae bacterium
CGCACCCTTCAACCCGCGCACCGCCGCACCCTTCGTCAACAAATCGATCTCCGAAGAGACCCGCCGCCTCTACCACCGAGTCATCCGTGAGTTCTTCCACTTCGTCGGATCGAAGAACGAAACACACGTTACCCAACAGGATGTCCTTCTGTGGCGCGACTCGATGATGCGCGACGGCCGGCGTGCTTCGACCGTCTCTCTGAAGCTATCGGTGCTGCGCTCCTTCTTCGAGTACCTGCGGGCTTATGGCCGGATCACACTTAACCCGGCAGCGACCCGGCTGGTGCCACCACCGCCAGTCGCTGATGACCCTGCCGGACGAGCGCTCGTCGCCAAGGAAGCTCGTCATCTGTTCGCCAGCCCTGACCGGAGGAAGCCTGCGGGTGCGCGCGATCATGCCATCATCTTGATCATGGGAAGGATGTCACTGCGAGTAGCCGAAGTTGCCGCGCTGCGGGTCTCATCGATGATGTGGAGTCATGGCATGTCGATCATCAAGTTCCGTGTCAAAGGGGGAAGGGAACGACGGTTGCCGCTGCCCGCTGAGGTCAAGGAAGCGATCCACGAGTACCTCAAGCTGGATAGATCGAGGAGAAGGATCGCTGGGACGGATGGGCCTGAAGCATACCTCTTCCAGCCACACACCAATCCGCGGCGCTCATCTACGACAAGCCGCTCTCGACCAGAATGATCCGCCGGTTGGTGGGAAGGTATGCTGACTTCGCACAGATCGGGCACGTCTCGCCGCATGACCTGAGGAGGACAGCGATCACCAGAGCGTTGGATCTGGGTTATAGCATCCGTGAGGTGCAGATGATGAGCGGGCACAAAGACATCCGATCCTTGATGAAGTACGACCGGGGCCGTGAGAACCTGGAGAAGAATCCGGTCAATAAACTCCATTATGATGACTGACGATACACATCCGTGTAGAGTATGAGGTAGGAAGATCGAGCAATGAACCTGAAGGCATTCATAGAGTCTCTGCATGCCGACACACCTCCCGCAGGATTGAATCTCGGATTGCAAGCTTTGTGGTACGACCGCAGGAGCGCCGTTTTTAGCTAAGGAGAAGATCCTTCACACATTCGCAAGGCTTTTCTCCATTGCGGCTCATTGGCCTGCCATGCCTGCAAGTTGTCGAAGATGATCTCCATCAACTCACTTGGCCGCAGTAAAGCAAAGTATGGCCCAGCATACACGGCCATCTCCCGCTCCGGCATCAATCGTGGCGGTGGTGACACTCCGGCTTCGGGCGCAGCTTGCTGATGGTAGAACAACTGCAGCAGTGTAAAGGCCAGCAACCCAAAGTGAACTTGCGCCAGCGCCACGCCCCGCCGACTTGGTGGTAGATCATCCATATGCCAGTATCTGGTCAAGGTCATGAACAACTCTTCGATGTCCCACCGCTCGGCCGAGTCTTGATAAATCTCGGTGGCGGTGGCGTGTGCGGCCGTCGTCACGCGCGCCTGGTAGACCACTTCTGTAGGATAAGTGTCACGGATCAAGCAGCCATAGAGCGGTGCCTGGCAACTCTCCCAACTCGCAAGCGTGTCGGCCATCACTTCGCGCTTCGGTTTGACCGGTGCATGATTCTGCGGTGGTTCGACTTCTTCCCACACCACCTCGGGCAACCGGCTCAAGCCCAACAGATCAGCAAACGCGTCCATGTTCTCTTTCAGTCCGACGGTGACGCGCACGCCGCGCTCGGAGAGTCCAGCAATCCATTCCCCATCAAGAAAGCCGCGATCAATCAGCACGTGCTTCATCCGCTCACCTAAAATCTCCACGGCGGCGGCAACCACGCTCTGCCCCAGGGTGTGATCCGAGGTGTGTTCATCCCCGAACTGCCACAATACCGGCCACACCACATCGTCTCTCCACAATGCCAGCACACATACCTTGTAACGTCCCGCAGCCAGTGCATGCGCACCCGGCGCAGTCGCGAAGATCATGCTATCCATCACCCACGTGCCAGCAGCCCACACCTCCTCCCACTCCACAACCATCTGGTTGAGCACCCGCTGTTGATGCGTAAAGTAATCCGCATCCGTGGTCGTGGCAAAGAAATCACACAACGCCTCAATGTCGAACGGCTTCTGGTTAGCATTCTCGTAGAAACCAGCTTCAATCTGGCGCGCGTTGAAACCCAGTTGCCGCATCATCTGTGGTGAACGAAACAAGACGTCGGGCAGGTGGTTGAGCCGCTCAATCTGCAACAGTGGCTTGTAGAGCAAGCTGTGACAAAAGAAGAAGGCTGGAATACTGCGCCGCTGCCGTTTGTCAGGGAAATCCTCTAAGTGCAGTAAAATGTTGTGTTCATCCAAGAACTGCGCAAAGTGATCGAAGAAGCCGCGTGCGGCGGGTAAAATACCATCGCAGTGGCCGCGCTTGAGCGCTTCAACGACCGCCGCACGGTTCTCCCAGAATATTTGCCAAGGTTGTTGATCTGCCAGCATAATGGCTGATTATAGCTGGCTTATTAAAAACGGCGCTCCTGCATCGGTTTGGACCACCTGGATTTGTTCGCTTGGGTGGGTGGCTTTAGTTCGTCTGTTCCTAACCCTGAGACCGCTTTGACGAAAGCGCTCGCCGACCCGCAAGGTACAAACGGGAAACTTAAACTGCTGTGGATCGCCTGCGGCAAGGAAGACTTCTTGCTGAAGAACAATGAGCAGTTAGCTGAACTGCTAAAGGTTAAAGGGATCGAGCATGCTTTTCTTCGCACCGAAGGAAATCATAGTTGGCCGGTTTGGCGGCGGTATCTTGCAGAGTTCGTTCCGCTCCTCTTCACCCAAAAACAGTAATTAGGGACTTCTCCCACTACAAACCAATAACCCTTACATGATGGAAGTCTGGATGGATTATGCTGAAGACATTCAACCTCCGGCTCAAACTTGGATTGCGACAAAGAATGCGAAATACTTTGATCGCACTGTTCTTAACTTTCCTACTACTAAGCGCGTCAGTTCGTCCTTCGTCGATGAAGGATGCGCATCCACTGCCGACGACCGTCGCGGAAGGCGCGAAGCTGATTGTGGTTTACGAAGACCAGCGATTCTTTGAGGGGCCATGCTGGGATCCCGTCACAGGGAAACTCTATTTCACCGCATTTGCTAAGGACAACCAGCAGATTCTTCGTCTCGATGCGCCCGGCAAGGTGTCCGTCTGGATGGATCAGACGAAAGGCATTAACGGCACTCAACTCTCACGGCAGGGAAGAATGCTTGGAGCGCAAGCCT